>NZ_JBSGBQ010000030.1:0-118234 GCF_053601335.1 Amycolatopsis sp. NPDC004747
TTCGACTTGCATGTGTTAAGCACGCCGCCAGCGTTCGTCCTGAGCCAGGATCAAACTCTCCAACAATGTCTTCGAATTCAATCGAGGCAAATGTAATGCTCTCAAAGGAAACCCCGACGAGGGGTTTCATATAAGCTCTACTGGCTTAGTTCACTAGCACACTGTTGAGTTCTCAAGCAACACACCCCGAACGACACCGTACCGTAGCGGCCCAGCGTCACCCGAAGCGGGTTATTCCTAGCAGTTTTTGGTGGAGCACCCACTCAATCGCTATCCGCGAGAGCTTGGTTCGTGTCTCCGTGTCGGCCGGGTTTCCCTGGCGACGAAGAGAACATTACACGCCCGGAAACGGCCCGAAACAGGGGGGTCGGTTAACAAGATCAGCGCAGGTCAGACCCCATGACGAAGCCCGTCTGAAGCCCAGTCTGCCCCCAACCGGCCCCGAGCGCCACCGAAAGAACATTGCTCCGACTACATTGCACCGTATTGCTCCGAGTCAAAGCTCCGCCTAGCGTCGGCCGCATGAACCTCGCGTACGACGACTCCGGCAGCGGCCGGCCCGTCCTGCTGGTCCACGGCCACCCCTTCGACCGCTCGATGTGGCGGCCCCAGGCCGCGCACCTCTCGCAGAGCGGCTATCGGGTCGTCACCCCCGACCTCCGCGGCTACGGGCAGTCGAAGACCCACGACACGACGACCGGCCTCGACGTCTTCGCGAACGACCTCGTCGAGCTGGCCGACCACCTGGAGCTGCCGAGCTTCGTCCTCGGCGGCCTCTCCATGGGCGGCCAGATCGTCATGCAGCTGGTGCAGGACCACCCCGGCCGCGTCCAAGCCCTCCTCCTCGCCGACACCTTCGCCGGGCTGGACACCCCGCAGGCGAAACAAGCCCGGTACGACACCGCGGACCGCATCACCGCAGAAGGCATGGCGCACTACGCCGAGGAGCTCCTCCCCAAGATGATCTCGAAGCAGACCCGCGCGACCAGGCCGGACGTCGAGACCCACGTCCGCACGATGATGCGCAACGCCCCGCAGGAGGGCGCCGCGGCCGCGCTCCGGGGACGCGCCGAGCGCCCGGACTACACGCACACCCTCCGCGAGGTGGGCGTTCCCACCCTGGTCGTCGTCGGCAGCGAAGACGAGTTCACCCCGATCGGCGACGCCGAGCTGATCCACCGGGGAATCACCGGTTCCACCCTGGTGGTGATCGACGGCGCGGGCCACCTGCCTAACCTGGAGCGCGAGACCGAGTTCAACGAGGCCCTCAGCACCTTCCTGACCAGCAGCGGAGCGACGCCATGACCCAGCAGACCGTGTTCGTGACCGGCGCGAGCGCCGGCTTCGGTGACGCCATCGCGCGCCGGTTCGCCGCCGAAGGCGCCCGCGTCATCGCCGTCGCCCGCAGCGCCGGCAAGCTCGAGAAGCTGGCCGGCGAGCTCGGCGACGCCGTCCTCCCGGTGACCCTCGACGTCAGCGACCCCGAAGCCGTGCGAGACACGATCGCCGCCCTCCCGGAGGAGTGGCAGCAGGTCGACGTCCTGGTCAACAACGCCGGCCTGGCCAAGGGCCTCGAGCCCGCGCACCAGGCGCACCTGGAGGACTGGGACGAGATGATCGCGACCAACGTCCGCGGCCTCGCGCACGTGACCCGCGCGCTGCTGCCGGGCATGGTCGAGCGCGGCCGCGGCCACGTGATCAACATCGGCTCGATCGCCGGCACCTACCCCTACCCCGGTGGCAACGTCTACGGCGCGACCAAGGCGTTCGTCCACCAGTTCAGCCTCAACCTGCGCAGCGACCTGCACGGCACCGGCGTGCGCGTCACCAACATCGAACCCGGCATGGTCGGCGGCACGGACTTCTCGAAGGTCCGCTTCGACGGCGACCAGGCCAAGGCCGACAAGGTCTACGAGGGCACCACGCCGCTGACCGCCGACGACGTCGCCGAGTCCGTCCTCTGGGCCGCGAACCAGCCGAAGCACGTGAACATCAACGTCATCGAGCTGATGCCGGTGGTGCAGAGCTTCTCGGCCCTGCAGATCTACCGCGAGGGCTGAAACAGGGAGAACAACGCCTGCCGATCGGCGTCCAACCCGGTCAGCAGGCGCTTCGCCCGCGGCCGCCCGCCGGTCGACGGGTAGGTCAGGACCAGCTCGCCGATGCCCGCGAGCTGGTCCAGCAGCTCCCGCACGGACAGGTTCATTCCCGCCCGGTCCGCCTCGCGCCGCATCAGGTGGGTCACCGTCGCGGCCAGGACCGAGACCAGGCCGTGCGCGGCGATCCGCTGCCGCGTCCACTCCCAGCGCGGGGTCGGGCCGGTGACGGCGGGCCCGGTCAGCCAGCGGAACGTCGATTCGAGGTGGGTGCGGGCCCGGTAGGCGGTGACGACGTCGCCGACCGGCCAGTCCCGGTCGGTCACCAGCACCTGCTTGCCGAAGAACTCCTCGTCCAGCCGGGCCAGTGCGGCGGCGTCGATCCGCCGTTCCACCCGGATCTCGCCGGGCCGGTTGCCGCTCAGCACGGCGGTGAGCACGCGCTCGATGCGCCGCCCGCGGGTCACCCGGCCGATCTCGGCGTGGACCTGGGCCCGGTCGCCGCGGTGGGTGCCGGCCGCCAGTGCCTCCGCGAGACCGTCGAGCTCGCGGGTCGCGGTGGCCAGCTCGTCGGCGAACGCGCGGGACTGCGCCGCGTGCAGCGTCGCCGAGTGGGTCAGGATCACCCGCCGCCGGACGCCGTCGACCACCGCGTGCGTGTCGAGCGCGGTGAGCCCGGCGAACCGTTCGGGGTCGACGCGCCGTCGTGCGGACGCGGGCTGGGTCAGCAGCTCCGGGTGGTCGGTCAGCGGCAGCGACCCGACGAACCCGCTGCGTGAGCCCAGGTCCAGCTGGGCGGCCTGGCCGGAGTGGAACACGAGCGTCGCGGGCCCCAGCCCCGCGGTGACCGAAGCGAACGTGGGCGCGGTGCCGTCGTCGCGCCGGTACAGCCGCGACGCCAGCGGGATGGCGCCGTCGCGGGTCACCCGCAGGCCCGCGCCGGCGAGCACGCCCTGGCAGGCCGACGGCAGCGTGCAGTCGGCCGGGGCGAAGGCGGCGAACTGCGGGACGTCGACGGCGAGCGCCGCGTGGTCGTCGAGCACCTCCAGCACGGCGGCGGCGACGGCCTCCTCGATACCCGCGATGCGTTCCGGCGTCAGCCGTTCCAGCGCCCGCCACAGGCCATCCACTGTGGACAGCCGGGGCCGGACGAGGTCCGCGGCCGCGCTCTCCGCCCACCACGACCCGATCGGTGTCTCCGGCGCGGTCGCGCGGTGCAGCACCGCGGCGGCGAGGATCGGTCCCAGTGGCGGCTTCGCGCGCACGACGTCGTCGACCCGCGCGACGAAGTCCAGCCGGGCCAGCGTCGCCCACACCGCGGCGACGTCGCCGTACTGCCGGTAGGACGCCGAGGCGGGCTCGCCGCCCGGGACGGCGCGGGCGATCTCGTCGGCCGTGCCGAGGTAACGCTGGGTGACCACCCGCGGCTTGCCGTCCACCCTGGCGGACTCCGCCAGGTAGTAGTACGTCCGTCCGCCGATCTTCTTGCCGACCACCGATGCCACCCTTTAGGTAATACACGGCGAGCAGCTGATCGACAACCACGTGAACCGGCTGACCTGCGACGACGATCACCCGTGCCGGGAAGCCGAGGCGGGTGCGGAACACACACTGGCTGGTCCCGCGAGGACGGTCCTAGCGTGGGCGGAATGGGAGCCGAACCCGACGCCACCACCCCGACCGCCTCCGCGATGCGCCGCGCGCTCGCCCGGGCGCGTGACGGGAAGACACTCGACGTAGCCGAAGCGAGCGTCCTGCTGCACGCCCGCGGTGACGACCTCACCAAGCTGTCCGAGTACGCCTCGCGCATCCGCGACGCGGGCCTGGCCGAAGCCGGGCGCGCCGGCGTCATCACCTACAGCCGCAAGGTGTTCATCCCGCTCACCCGGCTGTGCCGCGACCGGTGCGGCTACTGCACGTTCGTCACCGTGCCCGGCCGGCTCGAATCGCCGTTCCTGTCCCCGGACGAGGTCCTCGACATCGCCCGCAAGGGTGCCGAGATGGGCTGCAAGGAGGCCCTCTTCACGCTGGGCGACCGGCCCGAGGACCGCTGGAAGGCCGCCCGCGAGTGGCTGGACGCGCACGGCTACGACGACACGCTCTCCTACGTCCGGGCGATGGCGATCCGGGTCCTGGAGGAGACCGGCCTGCTCCCGCACCTCAACCCCGGCGTGCTGACCTGGCAGGACTTCCAGCGGCTCAAGCCGGTCGCGCCGTCGATGGGCATGATGCTGGAGACCACCGCGACCCGGCTGTGGAGCGAGAAGGGCGGCCCGCACTACGGCTCGCCGGACAAGGATCCGGCGGTCCGGCTCCGGGTGCTCGAGGACGCCGGGCGCAGCAGCGTCCCGTTCACCACCGGTGTCCTCATCGGCATCGGCGAGACGTTCGAAGAGCGCGCGGACGCGCTGTTCGAGATCCGCAAGGTCGCCAAGACCTACGGCGGCATCCAGGAAGTCATCGTGCAGAACTTCCGGGCCAAGCCGGACACGAAGATGCGCGCGACCCCGGACGCCGACCTCGAAGAGCTGGCCGCGAACATCGCCGTCGCGCGGCTGGTGCTCGGCCCGAAGATGCGCATCCAGGCGCCGCCGAACCTGATCGGCAACCAGTACGACCTGATGATCCGCGCCGGCATCGACGACTGGGGCGGCGTGTCGCCGCTGACCCCGGACCACGTCAACCCCGAACGCGCGTGGCCGCAGATCGACGAGCTCGCCCGCCGCACCGAGAAGGCCGGGTTCGAGCTCAAGGAGCGGCTGACGATCTACCCGGAGTACGTCAAGGCGGGTGAGCCGTGGCTGGACCCGCGGATCACGCGGCACGTCGCCGCGCTCGTCGACTACGACACCGGCATGGCGCGCGAGGGCGCGATGCCGGTCGGCATCCCGTGGCAGGAGCCGGACGGCGGCTGGCAGGAGTCCGGCCGCACCGACCTGCACACCGAGATCGACACCAGCGGCCGCACCGAGGACCGGCGCAGCGACTTCGACTCCGTGTACGGGGACTGGAAGGAGATCGGCGACCGGATCAAGACCGGGCCGCAGCGCTTCGACACGGACATCCTGGAAGCGCTGCGCAGCGCGGAAAAGGACCCCGCGGGCCTGTCCGACGACGCCGCGCTGGCGCTGCTGCACGCCGACGGCAAGGAGCTGGACGCGTTCACGCGGCTCGCCGACGACCTGCGTCGCGAGACGGTCGGTGACGACATCACGTTCGTCGTCACGCGGAACATCAACTTCACCAACGTCTGCTACACGGGTTGCCGCTTCTGCGCCTTCGCGCAGCGTCGGACCGACGCCGACGCGTACACGCTCTCCCTGGAGCAGGTCGGCGACCGCGTCGACGAGGCGTGGGCCGCGGGCGCGACCGAGATCTGCATGCAGGGCGGCATCCACCCGGACCTGCCGGGCACCGCGTACTTCGACCTCGCGGCCGAGGTCAAGCGCCGTCAGCCGGAGATCCACCTGCACTCCTACAGCCCGATGGAGGTCGTGAACGGCGCTTCGCGGACCAACCTCTCGCTGAAGGACTGGCTGATCAAGGCCAAGGAGGCCGGGGTGGACTCGCTGCCGGGCACGGCGGCGGAGATCCTCGACGACGACGTCCGCTGGGTGCTCACCAAGGGCAAGCTGCCGACGTCGGAGTGGATCAAGGTGGTCACCACCGCGCACGAGGTCGGCCTGCCGACGACGTCGACGATGATGTACGGCCACGTCGACACGCCCGCGCACTGGGTCGCGCACTTGAAGCTGCTGGCCCGCCTGCAGCGCGAAGGCCTGGAGAAGCACGGCCGGCGCGGGTTCAGCGAGTTCGTGCTGCTGCCGTTCATCCACCAGAGCGCGCCGATCTACCTGGCCGGCCTGGCCCGCCCGGGCACGACGCTGCGGGAGAACCGCGCGGTGCACGCCCTGTCCCGGCTGCTGCTGCACGGCATGATCGACAACATCCAGAGCTCCTGGGTGAAGCTCGGCGAAGAGGGCAGCCGCGCGGTGCTGCAGGGCGGCGTCAACGACATCGGCGGCACGCTGATGGAGGAGACGATCAGCCGGATGGCGGGCGCGTCGAACGGGTCGTACAAGACGATCAGCGACATGCGGGCGATGGTCGAGCCGCTGGGCCGCCCGCTGGTCCAGCGCACGACCGGGTACGGACGGCCGAGCGCCGAGCGGCTCGCCGCGGCGGAGGCGTCGGACGGCGTCGCGACCGCCGTGCGCAAGCCGCTCTTGCCGTTGCTGACTCCGTAAAGGCGGTTCGGGTTCCGGGTGGCGGAGCCCCGGGCCGGTAGCGGGCGCCTTGCGAGGCGCCCGCTACCCTTCCGCCGCATGGGGGTTTCTCGCTTCGCACCACTGCTCGTCGTAGCGCTTCTCGCGGGTTGCGGCACTCCGCCGCCACCACCCGCTCCGACACCCGCTCCGCCGCCGAGCCCGACCTACGGGCCGCCGCCGTCGAGCGGGCTGTCCCTTTCGGTCGGTCCGGTGGAAGCCGGCCTCGGCCACCGCGCGAGCGTCCTGACCCTGACCAACCGGGACACCGCGCCGCGCAAGGTCACCGGCTACCCCGAGCTGAAGATCCTGGCGGGCGACGGTTCGCCGCTCGAGATCGAGGTCCTGCACGAGACGTCCTACTTCGCACCCGATCCGGGCCCGCAGGACCTCACGCTCCAGCCGGGTGAGAAGGCGTTGTCGGTGCTCGCCTGGTCGGCGACCGTCACCAGCGGCGACAAGCACACCGGCGCCGCGATCGCCGTCGTCCCGATCCCCGGCGAAGCCGTGCAGAAGCAGCCGCTGGAGACCGACCTCGGCACCACCGACACCGTGAAGCTCAGCGCCTGGGCCAGCAGAATCGGTAGTTGACGACCGTGTGTCACCGCTCACAAACCCACGGTTGACCAGCGGGCTTCTGTGCTACCTCTGTTCCTTCACCCGCCGGAAGGGACCTCGACGATGAGCACCTCCGTAGCGCCACTGGAAATGGTCGACACCGACCGCTACCCGCTCACCGACTCCGGCAGCCCGGCCAGGCGGGCGGTCGTCGACCGCACCCGCGCGGAGCTGGCCGGCGACGGCTGCAGCGTGCTCCCCGACTTCATCCGCCCCGAGCTGCACGCCGTGCTGCGCGAAGAGTGCGCCGCGCTCGAACCGCACGCCTACACGAAGGTCGAGCAGGTCAACGCGTACAACACCGCGATCGGCGAGCCCCTGCCCGAAGACCACCCGGGGCGGACGATCATGGAACGCGGCAACGCCTTCGTCGCGCGCGACCGCATCCCGGCGTCGTCGATCATCAGCCGGCTCTACACGAGCCCGTCGTTCCAGCGGTTCGTCGCCGACTGCTTCGGGCTGCCGGAGCTGCACGAGCTCGCCGACCCGCTGTCCGGGCTGACGCTCAACGTGATCGCGCCCGGCCGCGCGCACCCGTGGCACTTCGACACGAACACCCACACCGTCAGCATGCTGACGCAGTCCGCCGAGGACGGCGGGACCTTCGAGTTCTGCCCGGGGATCCGGTCCGCCGCGGACGAGAACTTCGCCGCCGTGCGCTCGGTGCTGGCCGGCGACACCCGGCTGGTGCGGCGCCTGGACCTGCGGCCCGGTGATCTCCAGCTGTTCAAAGGACGCTTCGCGCTGCACCGGGTCAGTACCGTGGCGGGCGCGATCTCCCGGCACTCGGCGATCTTCGCCTACAGCGAGCGCCCGGGCGTCATCGGCAGCGCGGAACGGACCCGGCAGCTGTTCGGCCGCGTCCTGCCCGCCCACCTCGCGGAGCGGACCGCCCGCGGCGACCAACTGCTCGACTAGAGGAGCCTGGCCCGTGCCCTTCGACTCGACCGGCAAGATCTCGTTCGACCACATCTACACCGCACCCGACCCGCGCCCCTTCTTCGGCACGCTCAAGCGCGTCGGCTACCACATCCCGCAGCTGGCGAAGCCGTACTTCGCGAAGCTGGTCGCGGCGCACCCCGCCGAGCGGCCGACCGTGCTCGACGTCGGCTGTTCGTACGGCGTCAACGCGGCCCTGCAGCGCTGCGAAACGACGATGGACGACCTCTACGCCCACTACACCGACCCGGCCGTGCGCGCGCTGGACCACGCGGCGCTGATCGAGGCGGACCGCAGGCGCGTCCGCACCGGCACCCCGCGGTTCTACGGCCTCGACAGCTCGGCCCCCGCGCTCGAGTACGCGCTTTCCGCCGGCTTCCTCGACGAAGCGATCCACGCCGACCTCGAACGCGACGACCCGGACAGCACGCAGCAGAAGCTGCTGGACGACGTCGACCTCGTCGTCTCGACCGGCTGCGTCGGGTACGTCACCGAGAAGACCCTCAACCGGGTCGCGCGCGGCGGACGGCCGTGGATGGCGCACTTCGTGCTGCGGATGTTCTCCTACGAGCCGATCGCCGAGAGCCTGGCCGAGCTCGGGTACGAGACCACGGGTGTCGGCGGGGTGTTCCGGCAGCGGCAGTTCGCCTCCGGCGAAGAGCAGGCGCAGATCCTCGACACGCTGAGCGCGGCCGGGATCGACCCGACGGGCCTGGAGTCCGACGGGTGGCTCTACGCGCAGCTGTATGTTTCCCGTCCTGAAGGCTCGGCCCCACTCGCATTCCCAGACGGAGAAGGATGACCGTGAGCAGTCCGGAATGGTCCACCCGCACCTTCGGCAACGAGGACCGGCTCCCCCGCGTCCCCGTCCCCACGCTGGAGGACAGCCGCCGCCGCTTGCTCGAGTGGTGCGCCCCGCTGCTGACGCCGGAGGAACTGGCGGAGACCGAAGCGGCGCTCGCCGAGTTCGTGGCGGGCCCGGGGCCGGAACTGCAGGCCCGGCTCGAGGAGTACGACCGCTCGCCGGGGGTGCGCAGCTGGCTCGACACGTTCTGGCCGTACCGCTACCTCGGCCGCCGCGACCGGATCGCGCTCAACGCCAACTTCTTCTTCCTGTTCCAGGACTCCCCGCTCGGCCAGGTGGAGCGCGCGGCGGAGCTGACCGCGGCCGCCGTGGACTACAAGCTGAAGCTCGACGACGAGCTCGTGCCGCCGGTGCTCCTGCGCGGCACGCCGCAGTCGATGGTGCAGCACAAGTACCTCTTCTCGGCGACGCGGATCCCGGGCCCGCTGCTGGACACCGCGCGCACGCGGTTCCCGTCGCCCGAGCGGCACATCGTCGTGTTCTCGAAGGGCACGCCGTTCCGGCTGGACGTGCTCGCCGAAGACGGCCGGCCGCACTCGGCGGCGCAGCTGGCCGACGCGCTGCGCGCGATCCTCAAGGACGACCACGTCACCGAGGTCCCGGCCGGGTCCCTCACCACGAAGGCGCGCGCGGAGTGGGCGGCTTCGCGGGCCGCGCTCCTCGATGCGGGCAACGCGGCCGCGTTGGAGACGATCGAGACCGCGCTGTTCTGCCTGTGCCTGGACGACTTCACGCCGTCGGACGCCCTCGAAGCGGGCGACCGGCTGCTGTACGGCCACAACCGCTGGTACGACAAGGCCGTGTCGCTGGTCGTCTTCGAAGACGGCACCGCGGGGATCAACGTCGAGCACTGCGAACTCGACGGCACGACGATCCTCGGCTTCACCGACGCGCTGCTGAGCGGTTCACGCGAGGAGCGCGAACCGGCCGACGGGGTTCCCGGCCACGAGGTCGTCGAGTTCGCGCTCACCGACGCACTCCGCGAAGACGCGCGCGCCGCCCGGGACGCCTTCCAGGCGTACGCGGACGCGACGGCGACGCAGACCGTGTCGTTCGACTTCGGCGCCAACCGCGCGAAGGAGCTGGGGATGTCCCCGGACGCCTTCGCGCAGATGGCTTACCAGCTGGCCCACCGCCGGGCGAAGGGCCTGACCGGCGCGACGTACGAGTCGATCGCGACGCGGCAGTTCCAAAACGGCCGGACCGAGGCCATGCGGGTCGTCACGCCCGAGGTCGTGCGCTTCGCCGACGTCCTGACTTCCGACGCCTCCGCGGAGGAAAAGCGCGAAGCGTTCCGTGCGGCGGCGGCGAAGCACGTCGCCCGCGCGAAGGAGTGCCAGGCCGGGGACGCGCCGGAGCAGCACCTGTGGGAGCTGCAGCTGATCGGGAAACGCCGTGGCGACACCGAAACGCCGGCGCTGTTCACCTCGCCGGGCTGGCTGAAGCTGCGCGACGACTACCTGAGCACCAGCTCGGCGCCGTCGGTCAACATCCAGTACTTCGGCTTCGGCTCGACCAGCCCGCAGTGCATCGGCATCGCGTACGTGCTGCTGCCCGACCGGTGGAACATCTACCTGAGCACCCCGAAGCACGTCTCGGCGGAGATGTACCGCTTCGCCGACGAACTCGCCGTCGCGGTGCGGGAGCTGCAGGAGCTACTGGCCGAGTAGCCGGCGCAACCAGGTCCGCCGGGCGGCCCGGGCCGCCCGGCTGATCTTCGCCTCCGGCACGAGGGAGTCGAAGCCGTGGAACCCGCCGGGCCACACGTGCAGCTCGGCGTCTCCGCCCGCCTCCCAGATCCGGCGCGCGTAGGTGACGACCTCGTCGCGGAACGTCTCGACCGCCCCGACGTCCAGGAACGTGGGCGGCAGGCCGGAAAGGTCCTCGGCGCGGGCCGGGGCCGCGTAGGCCGGGACGTCGGCGGTGCCGCGGCGGTCGCCGAGGTAGGCCGTCCAGCCGATGAGGTTCGCCGTCCGGTCCCAGAGGCCGTGGCCGTCGAGGTCGACCGCCGACGGCGTGTCGCCGCGGTCGTCGAGCATCGGGCAGGCGAGCAGCAGGCCGGCCAGTGCGGGGCCGCCGCGGTCGCGGACCAGCAGCGCCAGCGCCGCGGCCAGCCCACCGCCCGCGCTGACCCCGCCGAGCACGAGCGGGCCGGGGCAGTTTCCGGCCGTCCACTCCAGACCGGCGTGGCAGTCCTCGAGCGCCGCCGGGTACGGGTGCTCGGGTGCGAGCCGGTAGCCCGGGGAGACGACCGTCAGGTTCGGCTCGCCCGACCAGGCCAGCGCGTTCCGCGCGTCCTGGCCGAGGTGGCTGCTCGCGATCAGGCCACCGCCGTGCACGTAGTACAGGACGCCCACGCTTTCGGCCGGGCGCAGGACGAGCAGCGGGACCTCGCCCGCCCGCTCCTCGGAAACCCGGTACGCCGGGTACGCGGCGGCCAGCCGTTCGAGAGTCCAGTTGTCCGCGGCGTTGAGCTCCCGGCGTCCCGGGATTTCGGCCAAGCGCGACAGCGACGGGCGAAGTGCGCGGATCGCCTCGATGACCGGGGCCAGCTCGGGGTCGAACCGCGGCGGGGTCATGCCGTCGGGTCCGAGACGACGAGCACCAGCGAACCCTCGAAGGCCGGCTGCTCGCGCAGCTTGCCGTACCGGCGTTCCCAGGTGCCGTCGTCGAGGTCGTGCTGCAGCTCCGCGGCGAAGCGGTGGTGCACGCGGTCGTCGACGAAGCTCCACGCCGAGCACGACAGCCGCGCGCCCGGGTCCAGCAGGCGTTCCGGGCGGGCGTAGTAGGCCTCGTTGAAGCCGTCGGTGCAGTCGATCGGGATGGGCACGGGGACGACCGACGTGTGGCCGCCGAGCCCGTCGGCGATGTCGTCGACCGACGGGTAGCGCCGGGCCTCGGTCTCGATCACCTCGGGTGCGTAGTCGAGCAGCCAGAAGCGGCGCAGCAGCTCCGGGTCGCAGGTCAGGATGGCGATCGGGCCGCGCGTGACGCGGCGCATCTCCTTGAGGCCGGTCCACAGGTCGTTCCACTGGTGCACGCTGAACGTGCTCATCGCGCCCTCGAACGCCCGGTCCGGAAACGGGAGCTTCTCGGCGACGGCGTCGACCGCGGGCGGCAGGCCCGCCGGGCGTTGCGCGCGCATCGACGCCGACGGCTCGACCGCCGTCACTTCGCGGTCTTCGGGTTCGTACGCGCCGGCGCCCGCGCCGACGTTCAGCACGGTCCGCGCATCGCCCAGCGCGTCGAGGATGTACTGGCCGATCCGCGGATCCGGCTTGCGGTAGTCGGTGTAGACCCCGCCGATCGCGCCGTAATCGGCGTCCCCGGCGCTCCCGTCCGCACGTCGCTGGCTCATGGCTGAAAACTATCAGCGCGGGCCACCGGTGAGGGCGTTGCTCCGCGGGGCGTAAGCGAACGTCGGGCATGCGGCCCAGTCGTCAACTACTGTCGCAAACTTGCGTAAGTTCGTTCGACTATTGCGATTTCTTGTCCGGGATTCGTATGATCCGGATCACAGAGGTCCCCACCAGCTGCGGAAAGGCCAGTGCCGCCCATGTCTCCCAGCTCTGTCTTCAGCGCGCCCAAGTTCCGGTTAGGCGCCCTCGCCGCCGCGGTGATCGCCGCCGCCGGCATCACCATCGCCGCGGTGCCGGCCGGCGCGGTCGCCGCCGTCCGCGGCGCGACCGTTCCCTTCCTGGAGCAGGAAGCGGAAAACGCCGCGACGAACGGCTCGGTCATCGGGCCGAACCGCGCCGCGGGCACCCTCGCCGGCGAAGCCTCGGGCCGGACGGCGGTGACGCTCTCCGGCCAGGGCCAGTACGTCGAATTCACCCTCACCGCACCGGCGAACTCGATCGACTTCCGGTACAGCGTCCCGGATTCCGTCAACGGCACGATCTCGCTGTACGTCGGCGGCGCACACAACCGGGACGTCGCCGTGACGTCGAAGTGGGCCTGGTACTACGGCTCGTACCCGTTCACCAACAACCCGGCCGACGGGCACGCCCACCACTTCTACGACGAGACCCGCGCCCTGCTCGGCGCGTCCTACCCGGCCGGGACGAAGATCAAGCTGCAGGTCGACGCGGGCGACGTCACGCCGGTCACCGTCGACCTGGCCGACTTCGAGCAGGTCGGCGCGGCCGCGAACCGCCCGGCGAACTCGGTGTCCGTCACCGATTACGGCGCCACCGCGGGTGACACGAGCGACGACGCCTCGGCGTTCGACTCCGCCGTGGCCGCGGCGAAAAGCCAGGGCAAGGAGGTCTGGATCCCGGCCGGGACCTTCACCCTCGGCCACCACATCACGGTCGACCAGGTGACGATCCGCGGCGCCGGACCGTGGTACTCGGTGCTGACCGGCCCGCGCGCCGGCATCTTCGGCAAGGGCGAACCGGCGAGCTGCGGCACGCCGACGTACCCCGGGAACCCGGCCGTGCCCGGGGTGAGCAGCGCGGTGAAGCTCTACGACTTCGCGATCATCGGCCAGGTCGACGCCCGGGTCGACTGCGACCAGTCGAACGCCATCGGCGGCGCGCTGGGCGGCGGCTCGGTCGTGCAGAACCTGTGGCTGCAGCACACGAAGGTCGGGCTGTGGCTCGACGGGCCGTTCGACGGGCTCACCGTGTCCGGCAACCGGATCCTCGACCAGACCGCCGACGGGCTGAACCTGCACCAGGGCATCAGCAACACGCTGGTGACGAACAACTTCCTGCGCAACACCGGCGACGACGGCCTGGCGATGTGGTCCGAGCACGACGCCGACCACCACAACACGTTCTCCTTCAACACCGTGCTGCTGCCGATCCTCGCCAACAACATCGCGGTCTACGGCGGGCACGACAACACCGTGTCCGACAACGTCGTGGCCGACAACCAGGACCAGGGCGGCGGCCTGCACATCGCGAACCGGTTCAGCGCGGTGCCGCTGTCGGGCACCACGACCGTCGCGCGCAACACCGCGATCCGCACCGGCGTGCTCGACTCGAACTGGCAGTTCGGCGTCGGCGCGCTGTGGTTCGACGGCCGCGACTCGGCCATCACCGGCCGGGTCGACGTCACGGACAACGACCTGCTGGACAACAACTACGAGGCGATCCAGTTCATCGACGGCGCCACCACGGACGTGCACTTCGACGGCGTCCGGATCAGCGGCGCCGGCACGTTCGCGTGGCAGCTGCAGGCGAAGCCGTCGGGGTCGGTGAAGAACGTCGTCGCGACCGGGGTCGGCCGCGCGGGCGTCTACAACTGCATGGGCCCGGACGCGATGAGCGGCCTGGCCGACCAGGGTGGCAACTCCGGCTGGACGACGACGTACTGCGGCTCGTGGCCGTCGCCCGTGTACGGCTCCGACAACGGCGGCACGACGACCACCCCGCCGCCGACCACCACGCCCACCCAGCCGGCGGGGAACCTCGCGCTGCACAAGAGCGTCTCCGCGTCCGGTTCGCAGGGCGGTTTCCCGCCGGGCAACGCCGTCGACGGCGACGCCAACTCCTATTGGGAGAGCACGAACAACGCCTTCCCGCAGTCGCTGACCGTCGACTTCGGCAGCACGGTGACCGTCTCCCGGCTGGCGCTGAAGCTGCCGCCGTCCTCGGCGTGGGGCACCCGCACGCAGACGATCTCGGTCGACGGCATCAAGGCGGCGACCGGCTACACGTTCGCCCCGGCGTCCGGCAACACCGCGACGGTGACCTTCGCGGCGACGGCGGTGCGCACCCTGCGGCTGACCTTCACCGGCAACACCGGCTGGCCCGCGGGTCAGCTGTCCGAACTCGAAGCCTATTCCTCCTGACCAGAAAGGTGACGACGATGTCCCGCATTCCGGCGTTACTCGCCGCCGCGCTCGCCGCGTCCGGCCTGGCGGTGCTGTCCGGCAGCACCCCAGCGGCGGCCGCGTCCGGCGGCGCGAGCGTGCCGTTCCGGACCGTCGAGGCCGAGTGCTCGGCGACCAACGGCTCGGCCGTCGGCCCCGACTACACCCAGGCTTCGATCGCCTCGGAAGCATCCGGACGGCAGGCCGTGCGGATCACGACCGGCCAGTACGTCGAGTTCACGCTGCCCGCCGCGGCCAACTCGATCAACGTCCACTACAACCTGCCGGACGGGTCCTCGGGCCGGCTTTCGGTGTACGTCAACGGGACCAAGCTCGGCAGCGGGCTCTCGGTGACCTCCCGTTATTCCTATGTGGACACCAGCTGGATCCCGGGCGCGAAGACGCACCACTTCTTCGACGACGCCCGGCTGTTGTTCGGGCAGAACGCTTCGGCCGGCGCGAAGGTCCGGGTCGCGGCCGACTCCGGCGACGTCGGCCAGGCGACCATCGACCTCGCCGACTTCGAGCAGGTCGGCGGCGCGGGCACGAAACCGGCGAACGCGCTGTCGGTGACCGACTACGGCGCCACCGCCAACGACGCCTCCGATGACTCGCAGGCGTTCCGCAACGCGCTGTCGGCCGCGCGCTCGCAGGGGCGTGAGGTGTGGGTGCCGTCCGGGCGGTTCGAGATCGGGTCGGCACTGCAGATCGACCAGACGACCGTCCGCGGCGCGGGCCAGTGGTACACCGTGTTGCACGGCAACAACATCTTCAACAACGGCAGCGCGTCCGGCAACATCAAGCTGTACGACTTCGCCGTCTTCGGCGACGTGACCGAGCGCAACGACGGCAGCCCGGACAACGCCTTCCACGGCGTCCTCGGCACCGGCTCGGTCGTGTCCGGGCTGTGGATCCAGGACACCAAGTGCGGGCTGTGGCTGATGAACGACGCGTCCTCGAACCTCACCATCGAGAACAACCGCATCCTCGACACGCAGGCCGACGGGGTCAACTTCGACGGCGCCGTCACGAACTCGACGCTGCGCAACAACTACCTGCGCAACAACGGCGACGACGGGCTCGCGCTGTGGTCCAACGGCCAAGCCGATTCGGGCAACTCGCTGGTCAACAACACCGTCGTACAGCCGAACCTGGCCAACGGCATCGCGCTGTACGGCGGTTCGAACAACACGGTGAGCGGCAACCTCGTCCAGGACACCAACGCCCTCGGTGGCGGCTACCTGGTGGCGAACCGGTTCAACTCGGTGCCGCTGTCGGGCACGGTGACGCTGTCGAACAACACCGCGCTGCGGGCCGGCGCGCTCGACCCGAACTGGCAGTTCGGCGTGGGCGCGCTGTGGTTCGACGCGCGTGACCAGGCGATCACCGGCGTGACCATCCGCGTCACCGGGTTCACCGCGATCCAGAGCCCGTACGAAGCCATCCAGTTCATCGACGGCAACGGCGCGGGCAAGCCGATCCAGGGCATCACCATCGACGGCGTCTCCGTGCAGGGCGTGGGCACGTTCGTGGCGCAGTCGCAGACGCAGGGGTCGGTGTCGATCAGCAACCTGACCGCGTCCGGTGTCGGCGTGACCGGGACGTACAACTGCCCCTACCCGACGTCGATCCCGAAGATGACCTTCGGCGGGTCGGGCAACAGCGGCTGGACCGGCACCTGGAGCGACTGCTCGACGTGGCCCGCGCCGAACTCGGGGCCGCCGCAGCCGCCGCAATCCGGCACCAACCTGGCCCGCGGCAAGGCGATCAGCGCGTCCGGGTCCCAGGGCGGCTTCCCGCCGTCGAACGCGAACGACGGTGACGCCGGCTCCTACTGGGAGAGCGCGAACAACGCGTTCCCGCAGACGCTGACGGTGGACCTGGGCACGGCGGCGTCGATCAACAAGGTGACGCTGCACCTGCCGCCGTCCTCGGCCTGGGGCGCACGCACCCAGACGGTGACGATCTCCGGCAGCACCGACGGCGGCTCGTACACGACGCTGGTGGGTTCGCGTGGGTACACCTTCGACCCGGCGTCCGGGAACACGGCGTCGGTGTCCTTCGCGACGACGTCCCAGCGGTTCGTGCGGCTGACGTTCACCGGCAACACGGGCTGGCCCGCCGGCCAGGTGTCCGAGTTCGAGGTGGCGGCCGCCTAGTTCGACCGGCCCAGTGTGACGAAACCGCACGGCGGCTCGACGGTTCCGCACGGAAACCGCCGGGCCGCCGTGCGCTGCATTAGCATCCCGGAGAGATCATCCCGGGGAGGACCAGTGCCGCGTCTGCTGCTCGTCGAAGACGACGAAGCGCTGGCCGAAGCCCTTTCGCTGGCGTTGCGCGCGCTGGGCCACGACGTCGTGCACGCCCCCACCGGCGAGCACGCGCTGACCTCGCTGGGCGACGCCGAGTTCGTCCTCCTCGACGTCATGCTGCCCGGCATCGACGGCTTCGAGGTCTGCCGCCGCATCCGCGCCCGCAGCCGGCTGCCGATCGTGCTGCTGACCGCGCGCGGCGACCCGATCGACGTCGTCGCCGGGCTGGAATGCGGCGCCGACGACTACGTGGTCAAGCCGGCCGAGCCGCGTGTGCTCGACGCGCGGATCAAGGCGATCGGCCGCCGCGCGCAGCCGGCCGTGCCGGAAGCCGGCCTGCTGCGCGTGGGCGAGCTGGAGATCGACGCGGCCGCGATGAGCGTCACCCGCGGCGGCGAGGAACTGGCGCTGACCGCCACGGAGATCCGGCTGCTCGTCGAGTTCGCCGAGCACCCGAACCAGGTGCTGAGCCGTCAGGTGCTGCTCAGGCGGGTCTGGGACTACGGCTACGTCGGCGACTCGCGGATCGTCGACGCGGCGGTCGCGCGGCTGCGGGCGAAGGTGGAGGACGACCCGGCGAACCCGGTGCTGCTCCGTACGGTCCGCGGCCTCGGCTACCGCCTGGTGACGAAGTGAGGCTCCCGGCCGTCAGCCTGCGGACGCGGATCGTGGCGGCGATCGTCGGCGTGACGACGACGGCGACGGCGGTCGTGGCCTTTTTCGCGTACCAGGTGCAGTCCGAGGACGTGGTGCAGGCGTTCACCATCTCCGCCCAGTCACGCATGACCAGCGACAACATCGACCTGCAGAAGAAGCTCGATGCGGCCCGGCCCGAGGACCGGGTCGGTCTCATCGTGGCCGACCTCAGGTTCCTGCCCGTCGGCTGGCTGCTCGTGGCCCAGCCACCCGGCAAGCCGTTCACCACGATCGCCCGCGCACCCCTGGAAGTCGGCGGGCACCGGGTCGAGTTCGTCGGCCCGCCCCCGATGGTCGCCACGGAAACCCCGGAGGAGCTGCTGAGGCCGGTCGAAGCCGAAGTACTCCCCCGCCCGTCCGGCGGGATCGACCAGAAGACCGCGGTCACCACGAACCCGGAAACCGGCCGCCCGGTGCTGGTCGTGAGCCGCAACTTCGGCCACTCCGACTACCTGCTGATCGAGTTCTTCGATCTCGGCGTGCTCGAAACCGACCTCGGCGCGCTGCGCCGCAACCTGGGGTTGATCGCGCTCGGGGTGAGCGTGTTCGGGGTCGGCGTGGCGTTCCTGATCGGGCGCCGGATCCGCCGTCCGATCAAGGCCTTGTCCGCGGCCGCCGACGAGCTGGGTGCGGGGCGGCTCGACACCCGCGTGCCGGTCAAGGGCCGGGACGAGGTCGCCGCACTGGCCGCCTCCTTCAACACCATGGCCGCCCGGCTCGGCGAGTCCATCGAGGAGCTGCACGCGAAGGACCGCCAGCAACGGCGGTTCGTCGCCGACGTCGCCCACGACCTGCGGACGCCGCTCGCCTCGATGATCGCCACCGTCGACAGCCTCGACCACGCCGAGCCCGCCACCCGCACCCGCGCCACCGAAATCCTGGGCACCCAGGCGCGGCGGCTGGCGAAGCTCGTCGAAGACCTCCTCGAGATCGCCCGCTTCGACGCCGGGAAGGCCGACCTGCGGGTGGCGCCCGTCGACCTCGCCGACCTGGTCGCGGACGCCGCCGAGGTCACCGGCGTCGCGGCCGCGGTGACCGCGAGCGGGGACGTCACGGTCGTCGCCGACCCGCGGCGGGTGCACACCGTGGTGGCGAACCTGCTGAGCAACGCCGACCGGCACGGCGCCGCGCCGGTCACGGTCACCGTCGACGGCACCGGCGAAGACGTCGTCGTACGCGTCGCTGACGCCGGTCCCGGGGTGCCGGACGACCTGCTGCCGATCCTGTTCGACCGGTTCGCCCGCGGCGACCACGCGCGTCAAGCGACCGAGGGCAGCGGGCTCGGGCTGGCGATCGCCCGGGAGAACGTGCTGGCGCACGGTGGATCGCTCGCGGTGCACAACGACGGCGGTGCCGTGTTCACCGTGCGGTGGCCCCGGGGCTGATCGGCGAGCGCGGTGACCGCCCGCCAGTTCAGTTCGCGCGGGTGCTGCCCGTCGAAGTACGGCAGCGGCAGGTACGCGAGCAGCACCGCGGCGGCGACCAGCGGGAGCGGGCGGAGGTCCCTCGCCGGGCTCAGCCACAGGACCACGGCGAAGCCGGTGACCAGCAGGAAGCCCCAACGCGCCCAATCCCAGCCCGCGAAGGCGAGCAGCGCCGGAGCCGCGACCGCCGCGGCGGCGAACACGTCACGGCGTTGGGTCAGGACGCCGAGCACCACGACGAGCAGGATCGGGGCCACGAGCAGCAGGACCTCGGTGATCGAATACAGCTGCCAGCTTTCGCTCTGGGTGCGTTCGAACAACGCCAGCGCGTCGGCCCGCGGGGTGAAGTCCGCGCCGGCCAGCGCGGCCCGCAGCCGGGGGACCGCGCCGGGGCTCGACGCCGGGAGCGCGAGCACCGCGAGTTCCGCGGCCACCGGCGTCGCGAGCAGCATCGCCGTGATCCGCACCGAGAACCGCCGCACCAGCACGAGCGCGAAGACCGGGAGGACGGTGAGCGCCGCGATCTCGTGCGTGAACACGGCGGCCGTCAGCAGCCCGGAGGCCACCGCGGGCCGGCGCGGCAGCTGCCACAACGCGGCGAACAGCAGCAGGTACAGCACCTGGTCGAAGTAGCCGACCTCGTGGAAGAGGAACCCGCCGGACGGCAGCAGCAGCCAGCCGGCGACCAGGAGCTTCCGGGCCGGGTGCCGGGCGCGCGCGAACGCGACGGCCACCACCCCGAGCACCGCGGCCAGGACGGCGAACGCGGCGGCCGCGAAGACCCAGTACGCGTACCCGGTCGCGAGCGCGAGCGGGTGGAGCAGGGTGCCGACGAGGAACCGGCGGTGGAAGCCGTCGGTCAGCGAGACGGCCTCGAGCGTCACCGCCCAGTCGCCCGGCATGCGGAACCCGCGGTAGGCGGCGAGCAGGAGCGCGAGCGCGCCGAGCGCGGTCAGGCCGCGGGACGTGGTGCGATCGAGGGTGCTGGTCACGAGGGCCAAGCTAGGAACGGGATGTGCGCGCTCCATGACCGTTGATCACCAGTTCGGAGCGGTTTCGCACGTCGTACTTTTGCACTCGGTTGCTGTAAAGTTTCGGCCATGACGCGTCGTCTTGCCGAAGTCGCCCGCCAGGTGGGGGTCAGCGAAGCCACGGTCAGCCGGGTGCTCAACGGCCGGTCCGGGGTGTCCGCGAGCACCCGGGCCGCCGTGCTCACCGCGCTGGACGTGATGGGCTACGAGCGGCCCACCCAGCTGCGGGGCGAGCGGGCCCGCCTGGTCGGGCTGGTGCTGCCGGAGCTGCAGAACCCGATCTTCCCGGCGCTGGCCGAGATCATGGGCAACGCACTGGCCCAGCAGGGGTTCACGCCGGTGCTCTGCACGCGGACGGCGGGCGGGGTGTCGGAGGCGGAGTACGTCGAGCTGCTCCTGCAGCAGCAGGTGTCGGGCGTGGTGTTCGCCGGCGGCCTGTACGCGCAGGCGGACGCGGTCCACACGCACTACCACCACCTGGTCGAGCGCCGGCTCCCGACGGTGCTGATCAACGCGGCGGTCGACCACCTCGGGCTGCCCCAGGTGTCGTGCGACGACGCGGTGGCCGTCGAGCAGGTGGTGGGGCACCTGAGCTCGCTCGGGCACGAGAAGATCGGTCTGGTCCTCGGGCCGTCCGACCACGTGCCGTCGCAGCGCAAGCTCGAGGCGTTCCGTTCGTATGCGGCGAAACTGGGGTTGCCGGTCCTGGACGAGCTGGTCGAGCACGGGATGTTCTCGATCGAGGGCGGCCATGCGGCGGCGGCCCGGCTGTACCCGCGCGGGGCGACGGCGGTCCTGTGCGCGAGCGACCTGCTGGCCTTGGGCGCGGTCCGGGCGGCCCGGCGGCAGGGGCTGTCGGTGCCGGAGGACATCTCGGTGGTCGGCTACGACGACTCGGCGCTGATGAACTGCACGGACCCGCCACTGACGACCACCCGCCAGCCGATCGAGGCGATGGGCCGGGCAGTGGTGGAGCTGCTGGTCAAGCGCATCAACGGCGGCGAGGTGGCGGCGGAGGAGCTGCTGTTCGCGCCGGAGCTGGTGGTTCGGGGGTCGACGGCCCGCCGCACCGCCTGACCCACAACCCGAGAGGCGCGACGGCTTGCGAGCCGTCGCGCTTTTTCGTGCGCCCGCCCGGACGACACGCGTCCCCCAGTGGACGACACGCGTACCCAGGCGGACGACACACCGGCCGCCGCCGCGGCAGCCGTGTCGTCCATCCCGGTACGCGTGTCGTCCCGCCAAGTACGCGTGTCGTCCGTTCGCGCACGCGGGTCGCTGCTTGTTCGTAAGTTGCAAAGTCTCGTCGGCTTATTGCGCCGATCCGGTCTCCCACTTTAGAGTGACCGCAATCACGTGACAGCCGTCGCGACCCGAGAAGAGGGCTTGAGATGAGCAGCACCTGGTCCCGAACCGTTTCCCGCCGAACGTTGTGCCTGCTCGCCGCGGGCGGACTCGCCCTGGGCCTGGCCGCCTGCGGGGACGGTGACGCCGGCTCCCAAGCCGGTGGCAAGGTCAAGATCACCGTCACCGGCCAGCCGCCGACCAGCCAGCCGTTCGAGCGCAGCGTGTTCGACGCCGACGTCAAGGAGTTCGAGGCGTCCCACCCGAACATCCAGATCGAGCCCCACGAGGGGTTCATGGACCCGAAGACGTTCTCCGCGAAGCTCGCCGGCGGGCAGCTCGAAGACGTCTACTACGTCTACTTCACCGATCCCGCCCAGATCATCGCCCGGCACCAGGCCGCCGACATCACCGAAGCCGCGAAGAGCGTTCCGCACGTCAACGACATCAAGCCGGAACTGCTCGACAACTTCCGCGACTCCAGCGGCAAGCTCTACGGCCTCCCGACCATGAACTACACCATGGGCCTGCTCTACAGCCGCCCGCTGTTCCAGAAGGCCGGGCTCGACCCGGACAAGCCGCCGCAGACCTGGGACGAGGTCCGCGAAGCCGCGAAGAAGATCTCCGCGCTCGGCAACGGTGTCGTCGGGTACGCCGACTACAGCAAGAACAACCAGGGTGGCTGGCACCTCACCGGCTGGCTCTACTCGATGGGCGGCGACATCGCCCGCAAGGACGGCGACAAGTGGGTCGCCGACTTCGCCAACGAGAAGGGCAAGCAGGCCCTCCAGTACCTGCACGACATGCGCTGGACCGACAACTCCATGGGCGCCAAGCAGCTCCTCGAAGCCCAGGACGTCCAGCGCATGATGGGCGCCGGCCAGCTCGGCATGTACATGGCCGCCCCGGACAACGTTCCGGTGCTCGTCAAGCAGTTCAACGGCAAGTACGAGGACTACGGCATCGCGGGCATGCCCGGCGGCCAGGGCACCCTGCTCGGCGGCGAGGGCTACATGATCAACCCGAAGGCGTCGCCCGAAAAGGTGAAGGCCGGCCTCGAGTGGATCCAGTGGAAGTACCTCAACCCGGACCGCTTCGAGAAGCACATCCAGCAGTACGTCGACGGCAAGCAGCCGGTCGGCCTGCCCGCCGAGCCGACGCCGGACGTCTGGACCGGCGCCGTCCGCGAGCAGCAGCTGGCCCTGAAGGCCAAGTACGCCAACGTCCCCGCCCAGAACTTCAAGTCCTATGTGGACACCACGAGCCGGATCAAGGGCAGCATCGAGCCGCCGAACGCGCAGCAGATCTACGCCGCGCTCGACAGCGTCATGCAGGCCGTGCTGACCGACCAGAACGCCGACATCGACCAGCAGCTGAGCTCCGCCGCGTCGAAGGTCAACAGTGTCCTCGCCCAGGTCAAGTAGCCTGCTCGCCTGGCCCGCGGCGAAACCGTCGCGGGCCGGGCGCCCGGCCGCCGCACAGGCGAACCGGACCCGGCTGAAGCGCAAGCTCAAGGAGAACGTCACCGCGTACGGCCTGCTCAGCGCCGCGCTCGTGGTGTTCGCCCTGTTCTCCTGGTACCCGATCGTGCGCGGGGTACTGCTGAGCTTCCAGCAGGTCGACTTCGTCAACGCGCCCACCTGGGTCGGCTTCGGCAACTTCACGAGGCTGTTCGAAGATCCGCTCTTCGGCGTCGCCTGGCGCAACACGCTGCTGTTCACCGGGCTCGCGCTGGTCTTCGGCTTCGCTGTCCCGTTCCTCACCGCGGTGCTGCTGAACGAGCTCCGCCACGCCAAGGCGTTCTTCCGGCTCGCCGTCTACCTGCCGGTGATGCTGCCGCCCGTGGTCACCGCGCTGATGTGGAAGTGGTTCTACGACCCGGGTCCCGGCCTGTTCAACTCCGCGCTCGGCGCGGTCGGCCTGCCCGGCGGTCAGTGGCTCGACTCGAGCGGCACCGCGATGCTGTCCCTGGTCTTCGTCTCGACGTGGGCCAACATGGGCAGCACCACGCTCATCTACCTCGCCGCGCTCGGCACCATCCCCGGCGAGCTGTACGAAGCCGCGGAGCTCGACGGCGCCGGGCTGTGGAAACGCCTGCGGCACGTGACGTTCCCGCAGACGCGGTTCGTCCTGCTGGTGCTGCTCCTGCTGCAGATCGTCGCCACCATGCAGGTGTTCACCGAGCCGTACGTGATGACCGGCGGCGGCCCGGACGACTCGACGGTGACCGTGCTCCTGCTGCTCTACCGCTACGCCTTCGTCTACAACGACTTCGGCTCGGCGAGCGCGATGAGCCTGCTGCTGTTCGTGGCGCTCGGCGTGTTCTCGGCGTGGTACGTCCGGCTGACGCGGAAGGCGGACCAGTCATGAGGACCCTCGTCTCCCCCGGCGCGCTGCGCAGCCCGCGCGGCAAGGTGGTCTACGGCGTCGTCTTCGCCTGCACCCTGCTGGTCTTCGTCCTGGCCTTCATGTTCCCGCTCTACTGGGTCGTCACCGGCGCGATGAAGTCACCGCAGGAACTGGCGCAGACGCCGGCGACGCTCGTCCCGCACGAGTGGCACCCGGAAACGTTCGCCGACGCCTGGAACCAGCTCAGCCTGGGCAAGTACTTCCTCAACACGCTCGTCGTCGCCGGCGGCGCGTGGCTGGCGCAGCTGGCCATCGATGTCCCGGCCGCGTTCGCGCTGTCGAAGCTGCGCCCGAAGTTCGGCAACGTCGTGCTCGGGCTGATGCTGGCCACGCTGATGCTGCCCGCCACCGCGTTGCTCGTCCCGACGTACGTGACGGTGACGGACCTGCCGCTGCTGCACCTGAACCTGATCAACTCGCCGGCCGCGGTCTGGCTGCCGGCGGCGGCGAACGCGTTCAACATCTACCTGCTGAAGCGGTTCTTCGACCAGATCCCGGACGAGCTCATCGAAGCCGCGCGCCTCGACGGCGCCGGGCCGGTGCGCACGCTGTGGCGGATCATCCTGCCGATCTCGCGGCCGATCCTGGCCGTGGTGTCGATCCTCGCGGTGGTCACCGCGTGGAAGGACTTCATCTGGCCGCTGCTGGTGTTCCCGGACACCGAAAAGCAGACGCTCTCGGTGATGCTGCAGCGGGTGGCGATCGACATGCCGCTCAACGTGCTCGTCGCCGGGATGGTGCTGGCCAGCCTGCCGATGGTGGCGCTGTTCCTGGCGTTCCAGCGGCAGATCCTCGCCGGCCTGACCGCCGGCAGCCTCAAGGGCTGAGTTTTCCCGAACACGACCAGGAGGGGCACTTTCGTGACCGACAAGACCGGCTGGTGGCGGAGCGCGGCGATCTACCAGGTGTACATCCGCAGCTTCGCGGACGGCAACGGCGACGGCGTCGGCGACCTGGCCGGCGTCCGCGCCCGGCTGGACCACCTGGCCGACCTGGGCATCGACGCGATCTGGTTCACGCCGTGGTACCCGTCGCCGATGGACGACGGCGGCTACGACGTCGCCGACTTCCGCGACATCGAGCCGCTGTTCGGCACCCTCGCCGAGGCGGAGGACCTGATCGCCGAGGCCCACACGAGGGGCATCCGGGTGATCATCGACATCGTGCCCAACCACTGCTCGGACGAGCACCGCTGGTTCCAGGCCGCCCTCGAAGCGGGCCCGGGGTCGCCGGAGCGGCAGCGGTTCTGGTTCCGGCCCGGCCGCGGCCCGGACGGCAGCGAGCCGCCGAACAACTGGAAGTCGCGCTTCGGCGGATCGGCGTGGACCCGCGTCCCGGACGGCGAGTGGTACCTGCACCTCTACAGCTCGCGCCAGCCGGACTTCAACTGGGACAACCCGGAGATCCGCACGGAGTTCGAGGACGTGCTGCGCTTCTGGTTCGACCGCGGCGTCGACGGCTTCCGCATCGACGTCGCCGACGGCCTGGTCAAGGACCCGCACCTGCCCGACGTCGACGACGGCGACGAGACGCCGTTCTCCGACCAGGAAGGCCTGCACGAGATCTACCGGTCGTGGCGCAAGATCGCCGACAGCTACGGCGGCGAGCGCGTGCTGGTCGGCGAGATGTGGCTGCCGGACATGTCACGGGCCGCGCGCTACCTGCGCCGCGACGAGCTGCACTCGGCGTTCAACTTCGACTTCCTGGTCTGCCCGTGGGACAGCGAGCGCTTCCGGGACGTCATCACCCGCACGCTGCGGGCGCACGACGAGGTCGGCGCGCCCGCGGCGTGGGTGCTGTCGAACCACGACGTCACCCGGCACGTGACGCGCTACGGCCGCGCGGGCGACACGGGGTTCAGCTTCGCGAACCGCCTGCACGAGCTGCCGGTGGACCGCGAGCTGGGCACCCGCCGGGCGCGCGCGGCGGCGTTGCTGACCCTGGCCCTGCCCGGCGGGCTGTACGTCTACCAGGGCGAAGAGCTGGGGTTGTGGGAGGTCCTGGACATCCCGGACGAGCTGCGCCAGGACCCGGTCTTCGCCCGGACCCACGGCACCGACCCGGGCCGCGACGGCTGCCGGGTCCCGCTCCCGTGGTCCGGGACCGAGCCGCCGTTCGGGTTCGGCGACGGAGGCGCTTGGCTGCCGCAGCCGGCTTCCTGGCGCGAGTACACGGCCGAGGCGGAAGCGGCGGATCCGGCGTCGATGCTGTCGCTGTACCGCAACGGCCTGCGGATCCGCCGGTCGCTCCCCGCGGGGACCCTGGAGTGGCTTTCGCTGGGCGAAGGCGTGCTGGCGTTCCGGATCGGGACCGGGTTCACGTTCGCGCTGAACTTCTCGGCCGCCCCGGTCCCGCTCCCGGACGGCGAAGTCCTCCTGGCGAGCGGCGAGGTCACGGACACCCTGCCGACGGACACGGCGGTCTGGCTGCGGCACTGATACCCACCGGAAGCCGCCACCGGGCCGGACCGCGGCGGCTTCCGGTGGCTCACCCGAGGCGCTCGGACAGCTCGAACATGTTGCCCCACGGGTCGCGGAAGAAGGCGAGCCGGGCGCTGATGTCGGCGATCTCGAACGGCGGGTTGACGATCTCGACGCCGCGTTTGCGCAGCTCGGCCAGGGTCTCGTCGACATCGGCCACCGACAGGCAGACGTGGTTGTAGCCGTTGACGGCCAGGCTCGCGTCGACGTCGCCGAACCGTGGCTGGGCCGCGGCGCCCGGGCCGCCGAGGATCTCCAGGTGGAAGTCGTCCTGGGCGGGCGGCAGCACGTAGGCCAGTGTCAGGTCGCCGTACGGCCAGACCTGCAGGACGCGCCAGCCCATCGTGTCGACCCAGAACGCGCGGGCCGCCTCGAAGTCGGGGTAGCGGATCCCGGTGTGGTGCCCTCGCATGGAGGCGAACGGCGACTCGGAGTCCTGCGGCGGGGTGGCGGGCAAAGGCATGTTTTCTCCGGAGAACGCGGTGATCGGACGCCTTCCATTACGGCCGGTCCCGGCCGCCGGGTGAAGGCCGGTGGTGGCCCTGCCAGTACCACCCGGACCGTGCCCGTGGCGGTCTCGCGGGGCGATAATCCGATCATGACGACCGGTGCCGAACTGCGCGGCTTCCTCACTTCGCGGCGGGCGGCGCTGTCCCCCGGGGACGTGGGCCTGCCCGGCCCGTCCGCGAGCCGGCGCGTGCCGGGGCTGCGCCGCGAAGAGGTCGCCGGGCTCGCCGGGGTCAGCGTCCACTACTACGTCAAGCTCGAGCAGGGCCGCGCCGGGAACGTCTCCGGCCAGGTGCTAACCGCGATCGCGCGGGCCCTGCGGCTCGACGACGTCGAGACCCGCTACCTCCGCTCGCTGCTGCAGCCCGGCCGCGACGCCGTGCCCGCTCCGCCGCGCGCCCGGCCCGCGTTGCGGTCGATGATCGGTGCCTTGACCGTGCCGGCCGTGATCCACGGCCCGCACCTGGAGGTGCTCGCGATCAACCACGCCGGCAAGGCGCTGCTGGACGACTTCGAGGCGATGCCGATGGCGGACCGCAACACGGCGAAGTGGATGTTCCTCGCCCCGCGGGCCCGGGTGGTCTACCGCGACTGGGCGCGGATCGCCGCCGACGTCGTCGCCGTCCTGCGGTCCGGCCCCGCCGACGACGCGCTGGCCCGGCTCAGCGGCGAACTCCGCACGCGGTCGGCGGAGTTCGCCGCGCTGTGGGCGGAGCACCGGGTGGCCGAGCACCAGCACGGCGTCAAGCGGTTCTTCCACGAGGCCGTCGGCGAGCTGACGCTCAACTGGCAGACCCTGCACCTGCCGGACAGCCAGGGGCAGAGCGTCATCGTCTACAGCGCGGACACCGGGTCGCCGTCGGAGGAGAAGCTCCGCCTGCTGGCCGGCCGGACGGCGGCTACTTCGTGAGCTGCAGGACGTCCACGCCGCGGGTGTTGTCCGCGACGTAGACGTACTTCCCGTGCCAGTACGGCGCCCACGCGCTCGCGTCGGCCGGGCGGTAGTAGGCGATCTGGCGCGGGTTCGTCGGGTCGCTGACGTCGAGGAACCGGGTGCCCTGCGCGTAGAACGACTGCACCAGGACCTTGCCGCGGACGTCGAAGTAGTGCGCGGAGCAGTCGTCCGAGGCGGGGTCGCTGCCCTCCTGGCCGTTGACGCTCCACGTGCCCACGCTCTCCAGGCGGAAGGGCTTCTCCGGCGTCGAGCGCCAGCCTTCACCGTGGTAGGAGCCCTTCAGCGACGAGATCGTCAGCACGCCGTCGCCCGCGCAACCGTCGACGAAGTTCTCCTCCGTCGCGTAGATCAGGTCCTGGCCGCGCCACGCGCCGTCACCGATGCGGTGACCGGCCGGGTGGAAGCTGTTGTGCATGAACCGCGACGGCGCCGCCGTCTCGGCGATGCCGCCGCCGGCGTACGGGATCGGCTCGTGCGCCGTCGCGCGGCGGACCTTGTTCGTCAGCGGGTCGCGGTGCACGCCGTTCGTCCAGTAGCCGCGGACCCCGCCGCGGCCGGACACCCAGGCCACGCCGTCCGCGTCGACCTGCACGTCGTGCACGTAGTCGGTCTTGCCGTCGTTGCGGGCCAGCTCGATGGGCTGCGGGTCGACCTTCGGGTGCTTCGGGTCGCGGATGTCGGTGACCCAGATCGGGCGCCCGCCCCAGTCGGCCGGCTGGTTGTCGGCCTTCGCCGGGCCGCCGGTCCACAGGTAGCGGCAGCCGTCGACGCAGCTGGTCGTGTGGCCGGCAGGCACCTGGACGTAGCTGAGGATCGCCGGGGCCTCGGGCTTCGAGACGTCGACGACGTAGATGCCGGACTCGCCGGTGTGCGTGGTGCCGCCGTACGCCCGCGGGTCGCGCGAGAGGAACACCAGCTTGCGGTCCTGGTCGACCTCGGTGTCCTCGGTTTCCCACAGCCCCGGCAGGCTGACCTGCCCGACCAGCTTCGGCGCGGCCGGGTTCTTCGTCAGGTCGTACACCTTGAGCCCGAACTCGCCCGACACGACCATGACATCGCGGCGGCCGTAGTCGAGGAAGTTGATCGAGATGGCGCCGGCGGCGTCGGGCACGCTGCCGACCGCCTTGACGTTCTTGATCGCCCCGGGGTCACCCGCCGTGCGGGCGGCCGGGGTCGCGGGCTTGTCGTCCTCACCGCAGGCCGCGGCCGGGAGCCCGGTCGCGACCAGCGTGGCGCTGACGGTGACGGCGGCGAAGCACGACCGCAACCAGATGCGCACGCGAAACCTCCCAGAACGCCGGCGAGCGTGACCCACCGAACGGTACGACGGAGATCAACCGGACACAAGCGCCTTTCGTTGCCTTCCGACTGATAAGACTTTGCCCATGCGCCTGCTCGTCCTGCTCCTCGCCGCCGCTCTCGCCGTCACGGGGTGCTCCGGGGCCGATCCCGCGCGGCCCGGGGTGCTGACCGTCGGCATCCGGGAGCCCGCGACGCTGCTGCCCGCCGACCTCGACGACCAGGCGGGCCGGCTGGTGACCGGTGCGCTGTGGACCCCGCTCGCCGACTACGACGCGGCGTCCGGCAAGGTCACGCCCCGCGCGGCGGCGTCGATCGAGAGCGCCGACCGGGTGCACTGGACGGTCAAGCTGCGGCCGTCGGCGTTCCACGACGGCACCCCGGTCACCGCGCAGTCCTATGTGGACACCTGGCGGGTGGTGGCGGAGTCGCACTGGGTCTCGTCCCCGGTGCTGACGAAGCTCCTGCGCGCCCGCGAGATCAAGGCGGCCGCCCCGGACACGATCGCGCTGACCCTCGACCGGCCGTCCGGCCAGGTCCCCGCCCTGCTGGCCGCGCCGGGCCTGGTCCCGCTGCCGGCGTCGGTGCTCGCCTCCCGCGACTGGAACGGCTTCGCGAAGGCGCCGGTCGGCAACGGCCCGTACCGGCTCGACGGTGGCTGGCAGCCGGGCTCGGGCGGCACGCTCAAACGCGTCGGCACCACCGGCAAGGCCGAGGAGATCGAGCTGCGGGTCGGCGAGCCGGCCGCCCAGTACGCCGCGGTCAAGGCGGGCACGCTCGACCTGGCGACCGAGGTGCCCGGTGCGCAGCACGAGGCGATGCACGGTGACTTCGCCGACCGCCACGCGACGTGGGCCCTGCCCGAGGCGGGCTACCTGGCGTTCCCGGTGGCGGATCCCCGCTTCGCCGACGCGACGGTCCGCCACGGCTTCGCCCTCGGCGTCGACCGCGCGGCGTTGGAGGCCGGCCCGCTCGCGTACCAGGTCGACCCGGCCAAGGCCCTGCTGCCGCCCGCGGACGCGCCGGGTGCGCGTTCGGGCACCTGCCGCCCGTGCAGCTTCGACGCGGCGGCGGGCAAGGCCCTGCTGAAGCAGGCGGCCTTCCCCGGCGGCGCCACTGTCTACTTCGGACCCGGCGCGGAGGCGTGGACCCGCACCCTGGTGGTCGGGTTGCACAAGGCACTGGACGTTTCCGTGACGGCACAGGCCGTCCCGCGCACGGACCGGCTCGACGGACCGTCCACTCTGGACGCCAAGCTGGTCACCGGGAGCCCGTACGAGCTGCTGTCGCTCTTGGCGGCGGAGTCGGGTTACGCGGACGACGTCTTCCGCCAGAACCTGGAACTGGCCGACGCGGCGGCCACCCCGGAGGAGGCGGGCGAGCTCTACCGGCTGGCGGAGAACCAGCTGCTGCGCGACCTGCCGGTGGCACCGCTGTGGTCGGGCCACGGCCACGCGATCTGGGCCCCACGGGTCCACGACGTGACGGCGACGCCGTTCACCGGACCGGTGCTCGCGGGGATCGGCGTCTCGTGAGCTGGGACCCCGCACCTCTGCCCGAAGTGGCCGGGCTGTTCTCGCGCGTGGGCGTGCCGTGGTGGATCGCCGGCGGGTACGCGATCGAGCTGGCGGTGGGCCGCAAGTTCCGCGAGCACGCCGACATCGACGTCCTGTTCCTCCGGCGCGACCAGCTCGCGATCCAGGAGGCGCTGCCGTCGTGGGAGTGGTGGGCGGCGGACCCGCCGGGCACGCTGCGCCCCTGGGCCCGCGGCGATGTCCTCGGCGACGAGGTCGACGACGTGTGGTGCCGCCCGTCGGCATCCGCACCGTGGCGGATCCAGATCATGCTCGACAAGGCCGAGGGCGACGCGTGGGTCTCGCGCCGGAACCCCGCGGTGCGCCGGAAAATCGCATTGCTCGGCCGGCTCTCGGCCGACGGCATCCCGTACCTCGCACCGGAGGTGCAGCTGTTCGCCAAGGCGCAGGACACCCGCCCCAAGGACGAGCGGGATTTCGCGGCGGCCCTGCCGGTGCTCGACCCAGCTCAGCGGAAGTGGCTGGCGGAGGCGCTGGAAACGACCTACGTCCGGCACCCCTGGATCGGCCGCCTCTAGCGTCACGCGCCAACGGCCGGCCGCCGCTCGGACCAAGCGGGTCGCCGAAACGAACCTCGACCGTCTTCACACCGTGGCGTGCGCCACGAGTGTCTCGATGAACGCCCTGGTCAGCGGGTCCGCGGCCCCGCGGGTGTAAGCCGTCAGCGTGCGGCGGATCGGCTCGCTCGGCCGCAGCACCCGGCCGTCGAACCGGGCAGGCAGGACGTTCGCCGGGACCAAGGCCGGCCCCAAGCCCGCGGCCGCGAGGATCGGCGCCGCCGCCGTCTGCTCCGTGCGGACCGCCGCCCGGGGGCGGAAGCCCGCCGCCGCGCAGGCCGCGTCGACCAGGTCGGCCAGGCCGTTGCCGGTGGCGTAGTGCACCCACGCGCAATCCGCCAGCGTCGCCAGGTCGACGACGCCGGTTTCGTCGCCTTCCGTGGCGCCGTCCGCCGGCAGCACCACGACGAACTCCTCCACGCCCAGCTCCCGCACCGGGCCCGCCCAGCCGCCCGGGTGCGGGCCGAGCGCGAGGTCGGCCTCGCCGGCGGCCATCGCCTCGCGCAGCTCGTCGGCGTGCCGGAACTCGATCAGCCGGACGTCGACCTCGGGCCGGTCGCGCCGCCACACCCGCAACGCCGGCGGCAGCACGCCGAGGCTGACCGAGTACACCGTCGCAACCTGCAGCTCGCCCGCCGTCGTCCCGGACGCGAGCCGGGCCGCGCAGCGCGCGCGTTCGGCGTCGGCCAGTGCCGCCCGCGCGTGCGGCAGCATCGCCCGGCCCATCGGGGTGAGCCGGACCGCGCGGGGCAGCCGTTCCAGCAGCGGGCCGCCGAGGCTGCGCTCGAGGGCGCGCATCTGGTGCGACAACGCCGGCTGCGTCACGTGCAGCTGCTCGGCGGCACGGGTGAACGAGCCGGTGTCGACCACCGTGACCAGGTACTCGAGCTGCCGCAGGCTTGTCATTACCTCAGCTTATCGACAAGGTGACAAGCAAGCCTTGGACTTATCTTCGGGACCCGCCCAGCCTGAGAAGCATGGAACGCAAGACAGCCTTGGTCGCCGGGGCGAACGGCATCATCGGCAGGAACCTCGTCGAACACCTGCGGTCCGACGGCGGCTGGGACGTCGTCGGCCTCTCCCGCCGCGGCGGCCCGGGGTCGATCGCCGTCGACCTGCTCGACCCGGCGGACACACGCGCGAAGCTCGCCCCGCTGACCTCGGCGACCCACCTCTTCTACGCCGCCTACCAGGACAAACCGACCTGGGCCGAGCTGGTCCCGCCCAACCTGGCGATGCTGACGAACCTCGTCGACGCGGCCGAGGCGGCGGCGCCGGGCCTGGAGCACGTCAGCCTGATGCAGGGCTACAAGGTGTACGGCGCGCACCTCGGCCCGTTCAAGACGCCGGCGCGCGAAACCGACGCCGGCCACATGCCACCGGAGTTCAACGTCGACCAGCAGCAGTTCCTCGAACGGCGGGCGGGCACCTGGACGTGGTCGGCGATCCGGCCGTCCGTGGTCGGGGGCACGGCGCTGGGCAATCCGATGAACCTCGCGCTGGTGATCGCCGGGTACGCGGCCATCTCGAAGGAACTCGGGCTGCCGCTGCGCTTCCCCGGCAAGCCGGGCGCCTACGACAGCCTCCTGGAGATGACCGACGCCGGGCTGCTGGCGTCGGCGACGGTCTGGGCGACGGGACACGAAGGCGCCTTCAACATCGCGAACGGCGACCTGTTCCGCTGGCGCGAACTCTGGCCGGAGCTGGCCGCCTACTTCGGCCTCGACGTCGCGCCACCGCTGCGGATGTCGCTGGCGGACGTCATGGCGGACAAGGGTCCACTGTGGACATCAATGCGGGAGAAGTACGGCCTGACGGCGTCCTACGCGGACGTTTCGGCCTCGTGGGCGTTCGGCGACTTCGTGTTCGGCTGGGACTACGACGTGTTCGCGGACACGTCGAAGGCACGCCGGGCGGGGTTCCACGAGTACGTCGGAACGGAGCAGATGTTCTTCCGCCTGTTCGACGAGTTCCGGAAGGCCCGGGTCATCCCCTAGCGCGGTCCGTAACCGTCCATGCCGGCACACACCCCCTGGCCGTGCCGGCATGGACACCCCCCAGGCGTCGTCCAGCCTACGGACGACGGGCGCTCGCCCTCTATCCGTTATCCGCCGAAGGGTCCGCGCGTACCGGCTTGCCGGACCGGCGCGGAGCCGGCGCGGCGGTACGGGACGGCAGCTGCCCGTACGCCTCGTGGTAGTAGGCGGCGAACCGGCTCAGATGCGTGAAGCCCCAGCGGGTGGCGACCTCGGCGACCGTTCCGGACGCGGAACCGTCCGCGATGCGCAGCAGGTCCTGGTGCACCCGGTCCAGCCGGACCCGCCGCAGGTAGGCCGCCGGGGTGGTGCCGAAGTCGATGCGGAAGCGGTCCTGGAGGGTGCGGGGGCTGACCCGCGCCGCCGCGGCCATGTCCGCGACCGACACCGGCTCGCCCGCATGTTCCTCGCAGTACGCCATGGCCCGCCGCACGGCACGCGGCAGCGCCGGATGGGCGTACGCGGGCAGGGCGGCGCAGTGGTCGTGCGGCTGGAGGTCCACCAGGCCGTGCACGAGGACCTGCTCGAAGTGCGCGGCGGCCAGCGGCGACCGGGCCGCCAGCGGCGACGCGCTGAACCGTGCGAAGGCCCGCGCGGTGTCCAGCCACGCGGCCATCGCCGGGTCGCCGTCCGCGAGGCCGGGGTCGAACCGCAGGGCGGCGGCGGGCGGTTCACCGGTCTGCGCGGCGACCGCGTTGTCCACCACCGCCTGCGGCAGGAACAGGATGAGGGTGTCCGAGCGGGCCGAGAGGGACATGCCCAGCGTCATCCCGGGCCCGGCGATCGAGCAGGGCGACGTGACTTCGCGGCCCGCCACCCGGACCGAGCCGGCCCCGGCGAGCGGCAGGTGGACGTTGTAGAAGTCGGGCAGTTCGCCGGCCGCGACATCGACCGGGCGGCCCCAGCCCAGCTCGTACAGCGCCAGTCCCTGCCGGTGCAGGCGGCGGAACCGGCCGGGCGCGGGATCCCCGCGGCCGACGCGCAGGCCGTGGGGCGAGAACTCCTCGGTCACCACCTCGTCGAGTGCCTCGACGTCGGTCCCTTCGAACAGCATCTGCATCGCGTTTCCCCCCGGAAATGCGGCTAGCCGCGGCCGATGAAGGGCATCGTCGTCGCGGTGATGGTGAGGAACTGGACGTTGGCGTCGAGCGGCAGGCCCGCCATGTACCGCACGGCGTCGGCCACGTGCCGGACGTCGAACGTCGGCTCGGCGAGGACCCGGCCGTCGGCCTGGGGGATGCCGGCGGCCATCCGTTCGGTCATCTCGGTGGCGGCGTTGCCGATGTCGATCTGCCCGCAGGCGACGTCCCAGGCCCGCCCGTCCAGTGAGATCGACCGCGTCAATCCGGTGACAGCGTGCTTCGTCGCGGTGTAGGCGACGCTCGCGGGCCGGGGCGCGTGGGCGGAGATCGAGCCGTTGTTGACGATCCGGCCGCCGCGCGGGTCCTGCTCCTTCATCAGCCGCACGGCTTGGCGCGCGCACAGGAACATCCCGGTGAGGTTGACGTCGACGGTCCGCTTCCAGTCTTCGACGGACAGCTCGGCGACGGTCCCGCCCGCGGCGATCCCGGCGTTGTTGAAGAGGAGGTCGAGCCGCCCCCAGCGGTCGCGCACGGCCGCGAAGAGCGCCTCGACGGCTTGCTCGTCGGAGACGTCGGTGGGCACGGCGAGTGCGTTCTCGAAGCCGGCGGCGGTTTCGCCGAGGGCTTCGGGCCGCCGCCCGGCCAGCGCGACCTGGTAGCCGTCTTCGAGCAGGGCCCGCGCCACCGCCCGCCCGATGCCCGACCCCGCTCCGGTGACCACCGCCGTCTTCGCCATCCCGCCTCCTAGACTTCGCCCATGGGACTTCGCGAGGGATTCCGGGCCGGGCTCGCCCGGCAACTGGGCCACCCTAGCGGCCTGCGGGGCCGGATCGTGGGCACGATGCTCAACCGCCGCAACCGCGATCCGGTCACCGCGGCCGTCGCGGCACTCGGGCTCGAGGCCGGGGAAACGGCGCTCGACATCGGGTTCGGGGGCGGCCTGGGCCTCGCGCTGCTGCTGCGGAGCGCCCGCACCGTCCACGGTGCCGAGATCTCCACGACGATGCTCGAGCGGGCCCGCCGCACCTTCCGGCGCGAGATCGCGGAAAACCGGCTGCACCTGCACGAGGGATCGATCACCGCGCTGCCGCTCGCAGCCGGCTCGGTCGACGCGGCCGTCACCACGAACACCGTCTACTTCGTCGACGACCTCGACGGCGCGTTCGCCGAAGTGGCGCGGGTGCTGAAACCGGGCGGCAGGTTCGTGCTCGGCATCGGCGACCCGGAGCTCATGAGCCGGGCACCGCTGTTCACCGAACACGGCTTCCGGATCCGCCCGCTGGCCGACGTCGAGGCCGCGCTCGCCCGTGCCGGGCTCCAGGTGCGCCGCCACGAGCGGCTCAGCTCCGGTGAACTCGTCTTCCACCTGCTGGTCACCGGCCCGGAATGACGCAACGGGGGCCCGGCGCACGCCGGACCCCCGTTGCGGGAACCGTCCTTACTTCGCCGCCACGCCGAGCGCGGCCAAGGCCGGACCGGCCATGATCACGCCGCTGCCGGTCACCGTGTCGAAGCCCGGCGCGCCCAGGTCGATCGACGAGGAGACCAGGGCCGTGCGGATTTCGGCCGGGGTGGCCGTCGGCTTGCCCGAGAGCAGCAGGGCCGCGATGGCCGCCGCGTGCGGGGCCGCCGCCGACGTCCCGAAGAAGGGCTGGAAGCCCGTCACCGACGTCGCGACGCCGTCGGCCGCGGTGATGTCCGGCTTGTTGCGGACCGTGCCGCCGGTCGAGGACACGTTGCCCGGGGTGATCGCGGTGCCGTCGGCGTTGTAGAACAGGCGGCGCTTGCCGTCGGAGGAGAACCGCTCCCACTTGCTCGACGCCGTGTACTGGCCGGGGTACGGGCCGGCCGGGTTGGCCGGGTCACCGGTCTCCAGCGGGCGGGTGAAGGCGCCCGCCGCGGGCGCGGCCGCCACGCTGAAGGCGTTGACCGCGGCCGAGTGGCCGTTCGTGACGCCGTTGGTGCTGAACGCCTTGAGCGAGCCCGAAGCCACGAACCGGCCGCGGATCACGTTCAGCGCGATGAACCGGTCGGCGCCGCTGTACTTGACGACCGCCACCTTGTAGCCCGAGCCGCTGGTGGGCACGGAAGCGATTTCGTACGGGTTCTGCGAGCCGGACTGCGCGTTTTCGCTGGAGGCCACGACACTGCCCGAGGAGTTCAGGATGAACAGGTCGTAGTCGTTGGCGGACTTGCCCCACGGGTCGGACCAGAACAGCGTCACCGGGCGGCCGAGCGAGCCCGCGGAAAGCGCGTCGAAGTTCTGCGTGGTGCTGCTCGGGTCGAAGTCGTGCGGGGTGCCGGTGACGCCGCTGATCCTCGACGACGAGGCCCGGAAGTCGCCCTCGTAGTAGCCGCTGGTGCCGTCGGTCGCGTTGCCCGAGTTGCCGGCCGAGGAGAAGTAGAGCGCGCCGGCCGCGGTCACGTCGTTGACCGCCTGCGCGACCTGCGTGTCCTGGAACGGCGACTCGTCGAAGTAGGAGACGTCGTCGACGATGATCTGGCAGTTGCCGGTGCTGCGCAGCGCGCGGATGTTCGCCGCGAAGCTGGCCTCGCTGGTGAACGCGGTCGCGAAGCCGAGGGCCGCGTCCGGCGCGAGGTCGTGGATGATCTCGAGCATCGCGGTGCCCTCGTCGCCGCTGCCCTTCTGGCCGGACAGGACGTCCACCGCGGGCAGCTCGCCGGCGGCCTGCGACTTCGACAGGGAGTCGACGCCGTCGGAGAGCACGCAGACCTTCACGCCGGAGCCGCTGACGCCGTAGGTGGTGCGGGCGGTGTCGGCGCCGTGCGCCTTGTCCCCTTCGGACACCTGCGTGGCGGCGGCGGCCCGCTTGGCCAGCGCCTGGCGGAAGTCGCGGTTGCCGGGCTCGCTCCAGGTGGTGGCCTGCGCGGCCGGCTTCACCTCGGTGACGTCGGCCCGGCCGGCGATCGCGTCCAGCGCGGACAGCGGCAGGTCGGCGCGGACGGCACCGTCCGGCGCGGCGTAGCGGACGGTGCCGCCCGCCGCCTTGACGGCGTTCGCGACGGCTTTGCCCTGCGCGGCGATGTCGACCGAAACGGTGCCGGCGTTGCTGACGCCGACGCCTGAGCGGTATTCGGGCAGCTTCGCGGCCAGCGACCGGTCGGCCCGCAACCGCTTCTCGACGACCAGCTGGCTCGATTGCTTGCGCTCGGCGGGGCTCAGGCTCTTCTTGATGCTCTGCAGCGCGTTGATGCCCGCTTCGGTGCGCGCGGCCGCAGCGTCCACGGTGGACGGCTGCGCCGCCGAGATCCCCGTGGTCAGCAGCAGCGCGCCGACCGTCAGCGGAACCGCCTGCGCGGCGACCCGGCTGAATCTCACCATCGATGTCTCCCTGTGGTACTCGGCCACTCGACCGAATGACACCCGACTGGGTGTAATGGGGAGAATCTAAGGAGTGACCGGCCCGGATTCCAGCGACCAAAGTCGGGAACACCCGCCGGTCCACATGCTGGAACGAGCCCCGGCCGCTCAGGAAAACGTGAGAACTATTTCCCGGGCACGCGCGGCCAGCCGAGCTTCAGGTGCGGAGGCCGGCCACGAGAGCCGGCGGAAACCGCCGGGCCGGCGCAAAGCGATTAAGTGTCCATTTTAGACAGACGCGCGATCGCTCTCGCGCGCGTCGCGGCCATCCGGCCTTCGTCGCCGCCGGCACGATCCCGGCGAAACCCGAAGGCGCGCCGGGACCGGCTTCGGCGTCCCTACATGTTGATCATGTGACCGGCGAGGCCGTGGATCGCTTCCTTCACCGCTTCGCCCAGCGTCGGGTGGGCGTGGACGTTGCGCGCCACCTCGTGCACGGTCAGGTCCCACTGCTGGGCCAGCGTCAGCTCCGGCAGCAGCTCCGTCACGTCCGGGCCGATCAGGTGCCCGCCGATCAGTTCGCCGTACTTCGCGTCGCTGATCAGCTTCACGAAGCCGGCCGCGTCGCCGAGGCCGTGGGCCTTGCCGTTGGCCGTGAACGGGAACTTCGCCACCTGGACGTCGAACCCCTTCTCGCGCGCCTGCTCCTCCGTCCAGCCGAAGCTGGCGATCTGGGGCTGGCAGTACGTGGCGCGCGGGATCATCGGGAAGTCGAGTTCCATCGTCTCGGCGCCCGCGATCGTCTCGGCCGCCACCACGCCCATCGACTCCGACGCGTGCGCCAGCATCAGCTTCGCCGTGACGTCGCCGATCGCGAAGATGTGCTCGACGTTCGTGCGGCCGCGGCCGTCCACGGCGATCGCGCCGCGCTCGGTCAGCGCCACGCCCGTCTTCTCCAGGCCGTAGCCTTCGACGCGCGGCTGGAAGCCGATCGCCTGCAGCACCTTGTCGGCCTCGAGGACCTGCTGCCCGTTCTTCTCCGAGGACACGGTCACCCGCACGGAGGAGCCCGAGTCGTCGATCGACTCGACGCGCGTCGAGGTCAGGACCTTGATGCCGAGCTTGCGGTACCGGCGCGCCAGCTCGGCCGACACCTCGGCGTCTTCCAGCGGCACCATCCGGTCGAGGAACTCGACGATCGTGACGTCGACGCCGTAGTTGTGCAGCACGTACGCGAACTCGACGCCGATCGCGCCCGCGCCGGCGATCACGATGCTCGACGGCAGCTCGCTCGAGAGGATCTGCTCTTCGTAGGTGACGACCCGCTCGCTGCGCGAAGTCCCCGGCAGCAGCCGCGTGGTGGCGCCGGTGGCGATGACGCAGTGGCCGAAAGTGATGCGCTCGCCGTTGACCTCGAGGGTGTGGTCGTCGACGAACGTGCCGTGCCCGTCGAACTCGGTGATCTTGTTCTTCTTCATCAGGAAGTGCACGCCCTTGACGCGCCCCTCGGCGACCTTCCGGCTCCGCTCGTACGCGGCCGTGTAGTCGACCTTGATCGGGCTGTCGGAGGAGATGCCGAACGCCTTCGCCTCCTGCGTGACGACGTGCGCCAGCTCGGCGTTGCGCAGCAGCGCCTTCGACGGGATGCACCCGACGTTCAGGCAGACACCGCCCCAGTACTTCTCCTCGACCACCGCGGCGCTCAGCCCCAGCTGGGACGCGCGGATCGCCGCGACGTAGCCGCCCACCCCGGCCCCCAGCACGACGACATCAAAGTGTTGTGCACTCATGCCTCGAAACTACCCTTCCGGGCAGGGGCCGGCGGGGTGACCCGGGCCTCACGCGCCGGCCCACGCAACCACCGCGACCAGCGGCCCGCCCAGCCACCTCGGGCAGCGGGGGCGCCATCTGTGGCCGGCCGCGAGGAGGCATCCCTGCCGAGCCATCCACGCCCGGCAACCGCAGCGCGCGGCACGCCGGGGCACCTCAGGCCGCCGCAAGCGCCTCAAGCCACCAAACACCGCCCCCGGCGGCGGCGCGGCAACCAAGGCTGCCCAGCCTCAAGCCGCCGAACACCACCCCAGCGGCGGCGCGGCAACCAAGGCCGCCCCAGCCTCAAGCCACCGCACACCACCCCAGCGGCGGCGCGGCAACCAAGGCCGCCCCAGCCTCAAGCCACCGAACACCACCCCAGCGGCGGCACCACCGCCAAGTCCGCCCCCTCAAGCAGCGATCAGCCCCCGCAGTGCCGCCACCACCTCCTCCGGCCGTTCCTCCGGCAGGAAGTGCCCGCAGTCCAGCACGTGCGTCCGCAGGTCCGGCGCCCACGAACCCCACACCGCCGCCGGGTCGAACGGCAGCCGGCCACCAGGTCGCTGCCACAGCGCCGCCACCGGCATCGGCAGCCTCCTCCCCGCCGCGCGGTCGGCCGCGTCGTGCTCCGCGTCCACCGTTGCGCTCGCGCGGTAGTCCGCGCACACCGCCGCGATCGCCTCCGGGGTCGAAGCCGCCGCCAGGTACTCCTGGCGGACCGGTGGCGGGATCGCCGCCGGGTCGCGGGACCACGTGTCCAGGAAGTGCCCGAAGAACTCCGCCGGCGCCGCGCCGAGCAGCCGCTCCGGCAGCGGCGGCGGGTGCGCGAGCAGGAACAGGTGGAACGCGAACACCCCGTCGGTGCCCGTCAGCGACTCCCACAGGTCCACGGCCGGGATCACGTCGAGCACCGCCAGGTGGCTGACCGCCGCGGGGTGGTCGAGCGCCGCCCGGAACGCCACCAGTGCGCCCCGGTCGTGGCCCGCCAGCGCGAACCGCTCGTGCCCCAGCCCCCGGACCAGCTCGACGACCTCCGCCGCCATCCGCCGCTTCGAGTAGTCACCCGGTGGCTTGTCGCTGCCGCCGTAGCCGCGCAGGTCGGGGCAGATCACCCGGTGCTCGCGCGCCAGCCGCACCGCCACCTCCCGCCAGGCGAGGTGCGTCTGCGGAAACCCGTGCAGCAGCACCACCGGCGGCCCGGCGCCGCCTTGCGCGACGCCGAGGTGCCCGCCGCCGGCGGGGATCCGCTCGTAGGAGAACCCGGAGATCGTCATACCGGCAGGCTCTCACCCACCACCGACAATTTCCGGGGCCGCGGGTGGCGGCGCCCCCACCTCGGGGCGAAGCCCCGGACGCCACTGACATTTTTCCGGGGCCGCGGGTGGCGAAGCCCGGACGCCACCGACGGTTTCAGGCGGCTGCCGGCCGCTTCTCGCCGCGGATCGACTCCAGCAGGGCGGTCACCTCGCCCATGATCCGCGCCGTCGCCTCCTCCAGCACCTCCCGCGTCAGCTCGCGCCCCACGAGGTCCGAAAGGTCGACCGGCGGCCCGGCGACCAGCTCGACGGTCTTGCGCGGCAGCACGCGCGGGACCTTCGCCGTCGGCGGCAGCAGGTGGTGGGTCCCCCAGTTGGCCACCGGGATCACCGGCGCCCCGGTCTCCAGCGCGGCCCGCACCACGCCGGTCTTGCCGCGCATCGGCCAGCCGTCCGGGTCGTTCGAGAACGTGCCCTCCGGGAAGATCGCCACGCATTCGCCCGCCCGCACGGACGCCACCAGGTCGCGGTAGGCCTCCGCGGCCGTCGCCGCGCCGCGGTACACCGGGATGTGGCGCCCCGAGCGCATCACACGACCGACCACCGGCAGCTTCCACAGAGACGCCTTCGCCAGGTAGCGCGGCACGCGGCCGGCGGCGAGGCAGAACGCCGTGAGCGTCGTGGGGTCGGCGAACGACAGGTGGTTCGACGCCACCAGCACGCCACCGGTCTTCGGGATGTGGTGGGAGCCCCGGACGCGGAACCGGGCGGTCTGGACGAGGAACTGCCACACCACCTCGATGGCGAAGCTGTACCAGGCACCACGGCCGGCGCGGGCGAAGCGCCGGCCGTAGGCGAACATCTGGCGTCGGGTGAGCAGCTCACCTTCGGTGTCCAGGGCGGTCCAGCGGTCCATGACTGTCATTCGTAGCCCACGACCGGCCGGATCGGCCCGTGCCCGCGCCGAACGCGGCGCAGATCACAGCAAGAAAACTCAGAGCCGCTCGAGCACCACGACGGGGATCTCGCGGTCGGTCTTCTCGGCGTAGGAGTTGTAGTCCGGCCAGACGGCGGCGAGCTTCTCCCACAGCTTCGCGCGCTCCTCGCCGGAGGTCGTGCGCGCGCGGGCCTTGAACTTGTCCGCCTTGATCTGCACGCCGACCTCGGGGTGCTCGACGAGGTTGAGGTACCAGCCGGGGTGGTTCGGCGCGCCGCCCTTGGAGGCCACGATCACCGCGTTCCCGTCGACTTCCTGGTAGATCAGGGCGAACTTGCGCTCCTGCCCGGTCTTGCGCCCGGTGGTGGTCAAGACCAGTGTCGGGACGCCTTCCTTCCACTCGTGGCCGACCTCGCCATCGGTCTCCTCGTAGCGGCGGACGTGCTCGTCACCGAACAGCATGCGGGTTCCTTTCGCGTCGATCGGCAGTGGCGGGCTCACCACTTGAAGGTTCTCCTTGTTTCCAACAAACCCGCGCCGCGCGATCTTCCCGCCCGTTTTCACTCGTTCGGGGGAGGTCCCCCGAGCAGCGGCTTCTCCCGGCACACCCCCCTCCCAGTAGATTGCACCGACCGAGCACGCCGAGACACTCGAGACCGATCTTGGAGGAGCCAGCCATGAAGGCCCGGCCGCACGTGACACTCGAAGACGTGGCACGCAGCGCGAACGTCTCGCTCGCGACGGCGTCGCGGGTGCTCAACGGCACCGCGTCCGTCCGCGCCGACCTGCGGGAGCGGGTGTCCGCCGCCGCGGCCGAACTGGCCTACGCCCCCAACGCGCACGCACAGGCCCTCGCCGGCGGCACGCACCGCACGGTCGGCGTGATCTGCCACGACGTCAGCGACCCGTACTTCGCCGCCATCGCGGGCGGGGTGATGCGGGTGGCCACCGACAACGGGCTGCTCGTCATGCTCGCCGGCACCTTCCGCGACCCGGACCGCGAAGTCGCCTACGTCTCGACCCTGCGCGCGCAGCGGGCCGCGGCGATCCTGCTGATCGGCTCGGCGTTCGAGGACCGGGCGTGGGAACGCGCGATGGCCGCCGAGCTGGAGCCCTACCGCCGCGGCGGCGGTCAGGTCGCGGCGGTCAGCCGCCACCGCGGGCTCAAGATCGACACCGTGCAGCCGGACAACAAGGGCGGCGCCGCCGCGCTGGCCAAGGAACTCGTCGGCCTCGGCCACAAGCGGTTCGCCGTGCTGGCCGGGCCGCGGCGGCTGAGCACCGTGATCGACCGGCTGGCCGGCTTCTCCGGCGAGCTGGCCGAGCACGGCATCGAACTGCGCGAAGAAGACGTCGTCGAGGCCGCGTTCAGCCGCGACGGCGGCTACGAGGCGACCAAGCGGCTGCTCGCCGGCCGCAGGCGCAAGCTGCCGACCTGCCTGTTCGCCGTCACCGACGTGATGGCGATCGGGGCGATGACGGCGTTGCGCGAGGAAGGCCTGTCCGTACCCGGCGACATCTCGGTGGCCGGCTTCGACGACATCCCGGTGGTCCGCGACCTGGCCCCGGCGCTGACCACGGTGCGGCTGCCGCTGGAGGAACTCGGCGAACGCGCGATGGACCTGGCGATCAAGGGCTCCGCGGGTGCCCGGCCGCGGACGGTCCGGCTGTCCGGCGAAGTCGTCCTCCGCGAAAGCACCGGACGCCCCAAACGCTGAGGCCCACCGGGCCTTGCCGCAGGCGCGGCACAGGCCCTACCGTGGGTTGAGAAAGCGCTTTCTGAACCTTCCGGAGGTCCTCGATGCTCGTGCTCCCGGCACCCGGCGGCGAGCTGCTGAACTGGTCCCCGTCCGGGCCGCGGCCACCGGCACCCCCGAAGACATCGCCGTCTTCGCGCATCGCCTACGCCGCCGCCCACGTCGTCGCGGACGCGCTGGCCGACGAGCCCTACGCCGTGGACTGGGACACGACGCTGGCCTTCCGCGAGCACCTCTGGTCGTCCGGGCTCGGCGTCGCCGAGGCGATGGACACCGCGCAGCGCGGCATGGGCCTGGACTGGGCGACGACGCGGGAGCTGGTGACCCGCACCGGCGCGGTCGCCGCCGGGCGGCGCTGGTGCGCCGGCGTCGGGACCGACCAGCTGCCGCCGGGCCCGGCCACCGTGGCGTCCATTGTGGACGCGTGGCGCGAGCAGCTCGACCTGGTCGGCGGCGCGGGCGCGGTCCCGGTCGTGATGGCCAGCCGGGCGCTGGCCGCCGCGGCCGAGCGCCCCGATGACTACCACGCGGCGTACGGGAAGCTGCTGTCTGAAGCGGGTGGCCCGGTCCTGCTGCACTGGCTGGGCGAGCAGTTCGACCCGGCGCTGGCCGGGTACTGGGGCCACGAAGACGTCCGCGCCGCCGCCCGCGAACTGGCGGCGCTGTGCACCGAACACGCGGGCACGATCGCCGGGGTGAAGGTTTCGGTGCTCGACGCCGAGGTCGAGGTCGAGTTCCGCCGGGCGCTCCCGGACGGCGTCGCCTGCTACACCGGCGACGACTTCAACTACCCGGAGCTGATCGCCGGCGACGCCGACGGCCACAGCGAGGCCCTGCTCGGCATCTTCGACCCGCTCGCCCCGGTCGCGGCCGCGGCCCTGGCCCACCTCGACGACGGCGACCCGGCCGGGTTCCGCGCCCTGCTCGACCCGACCGTGGCCCTGTCCCGCGAGATCTTCCGCGCGCCGACCCGGCACTACAAGACCGGCGTGGTGTTCCTGGCCCACCTCAACGGCCACCAGGACCACTTCCGGATGATCGCCGGGCAGGAGTCCGCGCGCACGATCACCCACCTGGCGACGTTGCTGCGGCTGGCCGACGAAGCCGGCGTGCTGGCCGACCCCGACCTGGCCGAGGCCCGGATGCGGCCGCTGCTGCAGGTCGCGGGGGTCGCGTGATGGACCCCCGGCTGAGCCTCAACCAGATCACCACGAAGTCCTGGTCGCTGCCCGAGGCCGTGGCCGGCTGCGCCGAGGCGGGCGTCGGCTGGATCGGGCTGTGGCGCGACAAGGTCGCCGAGACCGGCGTCGACGCGGCCGCGCGGCTGCTCAAGGAGCACGGTGTCCGGGTTTCGTCGTTGTGCCGCGGTGGGTTCTTCACCGGCGTGACGCCGGAAGGGTCCCCTGTGGACGGTGTGGCGCAGACCCGGGAGGCGATCGACGAAGCCGCCGCGCTCGGCGCCGGCGTGCTCGTGCTGGTCGTGGGCGGGATCGCGGGCAACGACCTCGCCGCGTCCCGGCAGCGGGTCGCCGACGCCGTCGGCGAGCTCGCGCCGTACGCCGGCGAGCGCGGGGTCCGGCTCGGCCTGGAGCCGCTGCACCCGATGCAGTGCGCGGAGCGGTCGGTGCTGTCCACTGTGGAGCAGGCGCTGGCGATCGCGCGGGAGCACCCCGCCGAGCAGGTCGGCGTGATCGTCGACGAGTTCCACGTCTGGTGGGACCCGCGGATCGAGGAGTCGATCGCCGCGGCCGCCGGCCGGATCGCCGGGTTCCACGTCTGCGACGTCCTGGTGCCGCTCCCGGACCCGCTGCTGGGCCGTGCCCTGCCCGGCGACGGGCCGATCGACCACCGCCGGCTGCGCGCGGCCGTCGAGGCCGCGGGCTACACCGGCCCGATCGAGGTCGAGGTGTTCAACGCCGAGCTGTGGGCCCGGCCGGGCGGGGACGTGCTCGCGGAGACCGTTGCGGCGTTCGAGCGACACGTGGCCTGAATCCGTCCACCTGGCGGTACGCTGGTTCCATCAAGCGGACGGGGGCGCTCGATGACGGCGGACGACGACGGCGGGGTCCGCAGCGTGCTGCGCGCGTTCGACCTGCTCGCCCTCTTCACCGAACACCGCCGGACCTGGGCGGTCAAGGACCTCACCGCGGCCAGCGGCCTGGCGAAGACCACGGTGCTGCGGCTGGTCGCCACCTGCGAGCAGCGCGGGCTGCTGTGGACGCGGCCGGACGGGCGGATCACCGTCGGGCCGGGCATGCTGCGGTGGGCGCAGCTGGCGAACACGGCGTGGCAGCTGCCGGAGCCGGTCCGGGAGGTGCTGCGCGAGCTGGCCCGCGACTGCGGCGAAACGGTGAACCTCTACGTGCGCAGCACCGCCGTGCTGGTCTGCGTGGCCCAGCAGGAGGGGGCGCGGACCATCCGGCACGTGGGCCGGGTTGGCGACGAGCTGCCGCTGCGGTGCGGGGCCGCCGGCCAGGTCCTCGCCGAGGCGGCCGGGGACACCGCGGTCAGCCACGGCGAGCCGGAGGCGGGCGCGTCGAGCATCGCCGCCGCGGTGCGCGACGACGAGGGCCGGGTGCTGGCCGCGCTGGCGATCACCGGACCGACCAGCCGGTTCGGACCGGCGGAAAGCACTGTGCTAACCGAAGCGGTGGCCGGGGCGGCCCGGCGGATATCGCGGATCGGGCTCGGTACGCGGACGGAATAGCCCACAATCCGCCGGTTTCCGCGGCAACGTTGGTTAGGCTGCCCGGCATGCCGAACCTGCTGGTGGTGGAAGACGACGCGGCGATCGGCAGCGTGCTCGAATCGACCCTGCGGCTGCACGGTCACCAGGTGTGCTGGCGCCGTGACGGGCGGACCGCCCTGCAGTCCGCCGAATCCGGCGATTTCGACCTCGTGCTGCTCGACCTCGGCCTGCCCGACCTGGACGGCGTCGAGGTCTGCCGCCGCCTGCGGGCCGCGCTGCCCGCCACCGTGCTCGTCATCCTGACCGCGCGCCAGGAGGAGATGGACGTCGTCGTCGGTCTCGACGCCGGCGCCGACGACTACCTCACCAAGCCGATCCGGCTGGGCGAGCTGCTGGCCAGGGTGCGGGCGCACCTGCGGCGCGGCGCGCCGGCCGGGGCCCGGCCCCCGGTGACCATCGGCGGGCTGACCGTCGACATCGCCGGCCGCCGCGCCACCCTCGGCGGCCGCGAGGTGGTGCTGCGCGCCAAGGAGTTCGACCTGCTGGCCCGGCTCGCCGAGCAGCCCGGCGTCGCGGTCAGCCGGGAGACGCTGATGTCCGAGGTCTGGGACGCGCACTGGTACGGCTCGACGAAGACGCTGGACGTGCACATCGCGGCGGTGCGCCGCAAGCTCTCGGCCGCCGCCGGGCCCGACGACGAGGTGCCGCGGATCGCCACCCTGCGCGGGCACGGCTACCGCCTGGAGGACCCCGCCCGGTCCGCGGCCGAAGGGTAGCCGTGCGCCGCCGGATCACCTCGCTGACGGTGCTGGCCGCGCTCGTCGCCACCCTGCTGTTCGCGCTGCCGCTGGGCTTCGCGGTGTGGCAGTACTACCACGACGACGTGAAGGGCGACTTGGAGCGGGCCGCGGACACGGTCGCGCTCGCCGTGTCGGGGGACCTGAACGCCGGGCGGGTGCCGGCCGTGCCGCTGCTCGACGAAGAGGACGGCGAGGGCGAGGTCGGGGTCTACGCCCCGGACGGGCGGCTGCTCGCCGGGCACGGGCCCGCCGTGGGCGGCCCGGTCGAGCGGCAGGCGGCGATGGCCAAGGAGGACGTTGTCATCGGCCGAGAAGGCGACGAGATAGCGCTCGCGGTGCCGGTGCTCAGCGGCCCCCGGGTGACCGGCGTGGTCCGCGCCGCGCTGCCGGAGTCCGGGCTGGGGCTGCGGATCGTGCTGACCTGGCTCGGCATGGCCGGGCTCGCGGTCGCGACGACCGGGGTGAGCTGGCTGCTGGCCCGGCGGTTCACCAAGCGGCTCGTCCGGCCCCTGGAGGAGCTCGCCGCCGCGGCCGAGCAGCTCGGCGACGGCGACTTCACGGCCCGGTCCCCGCGCGCGGGCATCCCGGAGATCGACCAGGTCGGCGAGACGCTGGACGCCACGGCGGCCCGGATCGGCTCGACGCTGGAGCGCGAACGGGCGTTCTCCGCGGAGGCGTCGCACCAGCTGCGCACGCCGCTGACCGGGCTGCGCCTGCAGCTCGAAGCCGCGCTGGAGGCCCCGTCGGCGGACCCGTACGCGGCCATCCGCGCCGGCATCGCGTCCGCCGACCGGCTGGAGCGCACCATCGAAGACCTCCTGGCGCTCGGCCGGGAACGCCGGGCCCCGCGGGCCGAACTGGACCTCGGCGCGCTCCTCGAGGAGATCCGGCAGGCCGGCGAAGCCCTGCTCGGGCCGCAGGGACGTGCCGTGCGGATCCGCCTGGAGGACCCGCCCCCGGCGCACGTGGCGGCCGCGGCGGTCCGGCAGGTCCTGGGCGTGCTGCTGGACAACGCGGCGACGCACGGCCGCGGCACGGTCACGGTCCTGGCCCGCGACGCCGGTGACGCGCTCGCCATCGACGTCGCCGACGAAGGCCCGGACCTCGGCGAAACGGACCCGTTCGCGACGACGCCCACCGGCCACGGCATCGGCCTCCGGCTGGCCCGCGGCCTCGCCGAAGCCGAAGGCGGCCGCCTCCGGCTCAGCCGTCCCGACCCACCCACGTTCACCCTCCTCCTCCCCGCCGCCCCACCGTGACCGGCTCCGGCCGGGTGGTCTGCCGCGGCTCGTCGTGAGTGGCAAGGAGGGTCAGAACCCTCTTCACCACTCACGACCGCTACATCGGGAAGGTGGCCCGGAAGGTCTTCGAGAGGGGTTCGAGGTCGGCGATGAGGCTGTCGAGTTCGGTGGGGGTCAGTGCGGTGTAGGGCGCTTCGGCGAGCTGGTCGGTCAGGGCCTCGACGCGGTCCTTCGTGGCTTGGCCGTCGGCGGTGAGCCAGCCGTCGGAGCCGACCAAGCCGCGGGCGCGCATGCCGTCGACGACCGCCGCCAGCTGCGCGGCCGGGAGGTGCCAGACCCGGCCGAACTGCTCCGCCGGCGTGCCCACGGACAGGGCGTGGAGCACGTGGGCCTCCGTCCCGCCCACCCCCTCGGTCACCAGGGCGATGACGTGGCCGTCGCCGCGGTGCTCCCGCAACAGGGTGGCCGCGTGCCACAGCCGGGCCACCGGCTCTTCCGGGACCGGCAGCGCACGCAGGGCGGCGAACAGCGCGCGTCCCTCCACCGGGGCACTGGTCGCCGCCTTCAGCAGCAGGTCGGCGGCGCGGGCGACGGCGGGATCGTCAGCGAGGGCGCCGAGGATCCGGCGCATTCCCGCAACGCAGCCCCGTTCTCGGGCGGCCAGCGCCGCCTCGGGCGTGGTGAGGTCCCAGACACCCGGGAGGTGGCGGGCCACCTCGCCGGGGGCGAAGTTGTAGAAGATCGCGTGGACGACCTCCGCCGGCACCCCACGGCCCAGCGGCGCGGCCCGGCCGGCGAAGTAGGCGTCCCAGACGTTGCGCAGGCCGAGTGCCAGCAGGGCCTCGTCCGACTCGTCGGCGAAGTAGGGCACCAGGCCGATCGGCTCGACCAGGTCGTACATGCGGCGGGCGACGGGCATTTCTTCCCCCTGCGGGTCTCCGCGGCGCCCTGGCGGCGGCCGCTCTCACCCTTGCCACGAACAGCTCACCCCGGATCCGACAACCCTGTCGCGAGGAAAATCCGATGCGGAACGAATCGCCACGATCAAACGTCGATGTGCAATGAATCACCTGTGATTCATCTGTACGCGCAACGTCCTCCTGTTTTGAGCTCCGGAAACGACCGTTACCGTCGTCGGTATGACTCTGCGAGCCGCGACGGTGCGGCGGAAACCGGTCGCCGACCTGGTCGCCGAAGGTGATCATGGCACGTTGAAGCGGTCACTCGGCCTCGGGCAGCTCACCATGCTCAGCATCGGGGCGACGCTGGGCAGCGGCATCTTCGTCGTGCTCGGCGAGGCCGTCCCGGTGGCCGGCCCGGCGGTGGTGCTCTCGTTCGTGCTCGCCGGCGTCACGGCGTTGTTCTCGGCCCTCTCCTACGCCGAGCTGGCCGGGATGATCCCGCTGTCCGGTTCGTCCTACTCCTACACCTACGCAACGCTCGGCGAGCTCGTCGCCTGGGTCTGCGGGTGGTGCCTGGTGCTCGAATACGGCGTCTCGGTCGCCTCCGTCGCCGTCGGCTGGGGCCAGTACCTCAACGAGCTCCTGCGGCTGGCCTTCGGCTTCGCCATCCCGGACGCGCTGAGCCGGCCGCCCGGCTCCGGCGGGGTCGTCAACGTGCCCGCCATCCTCGTCGTCGTCCTCGCGATGGTCCTGCTGCTCTCCGGCGCCAAGGAGAGCGCGCGGGCCAATGCCGTCATGGTCGTGGTCAAGATCGGCACGCTGGTGCTGTTCTGCGCGATCGCGTTCAGCGCGGTGCAGGCGAAGAACTTCACGCCGTTCCTGCCGCTGGGGCTGGCCGGGCTGAGCGCCGGCGGCGCCAAGCTGTTCTTCTCCTACATCGGCTTCGACGCGGCTTCGACCGCCGGCGAAGAGGCGAAGAACCCGCAGCGCGACCTGCCGCGGGCGATCCTGCTCTCCCTCGGCATCGTGACCGTGCTGTACTGCCTGGTCGCCGTGGCCGCCGTCGGCGCCCTGCCGTGGCAGCGGTTCGACGGCCAGGAAGCCGCGCTCTCGCACGTGCTCGACGTCGTCTCGGACAACCCGTTCTGGGCCGGGCTGCTGGCCGTCGGCGCGATCGTGGCGATCTCCAGCGTGGTGCTGACCGTCCTCTACGGACAGACCCGCATCCTGTTCGCGATGTCCCGCGACGGCCTGGTCCCGGCCGCCCTGTCCAAAGTGGACGCGAAGACCGGCTCGCCGCGGACCAACACCCTGGTCGTCTCGGCCTTCGTCGCCGTACTGGCCGCCTTCATCCCGCTCGGCAAGCTGGCCGACGCCACCAGCATCGGCACGCTGTTCGCGTTCGGCCTGGTCAACGTCGCCGTGCTGATCCTGCGCCGCCGCCAGCCCGACCGCCCGCGGACGTTCCGCGTCCCGCTTTCGCCGGTCACGCCGGTCCTGGGCGTGCTCTGCTGCGGCTACATGATGTTCAGCCTCGACGGCGCCACCTGGCTGGTCTTCGGCGCCTGGATGGTGCTCGGCCTGCTGATCTACTTCGGTTACGGGATCCGGAAGTCGAGGCTGGCATGAGGGTCGCGATCCACCAGGGCCCGCTGGACGACCTCGGCGAAACCGACGCCGACCTGGTCGTCACCGCGGAGATGAGCACCACGGGCTACCACATCGGCGCGCGCACGCACGAGCTCGCCGAGCCCGCCGACGGGCCCACCGCGGCCCGGATGTCCGCGCGGGCCCGGCAACTGGGCACCGCGCTGGCCTACGGCTACCCGGAGACCGACGGCGAGCACGTCTACAACAGCGTCCAGCTCGTCGACGCGACCGGGCGGCGGCTCGCCAACTACCGCAAGACGCACCTCTTCGGCGACCTCGACAAGGCGTGGTTCACCCCCGGCGACGAGCCGGTGGTGCAGGCCGACCTCGGCGGCCTCCGGATCGGGCTGCTCATCTGCTACGACGTCGAGTTCCCGGAGCTGGTCCGCGCGCACGCGTTGGCCGGCACCGAGCTGCTGGTCGTGCCGACCGCACTGATGAGCCCGTACGAGCTGGTCGCCGACACGCTGGTGCCCGCGCGGGCCTACGAAAGCCAGCTGTTCGTCGCCTACGCGAACCGCTGCGACACCGAGCGGGAGCTGACCTACTGCGGGCGGTCCTGCGTCGTGGCCCCGACCGGCGAGGTGCTCGCCCGCGCCGGCGCCGGGCCCGAGGTGATCGCCGCCGACGTCACGCGGGAGGCGCTGGCCGCCTCCCGCCTGGAAAACACCCACCTGGCCGACCGACGGCCCGAACTGTACCGGGGAAACACCGCATGACCTCCGCCGTCCCGACCGCGATCCACCACGACGAACCGGCGGGCCGCCCGATCACGATGTTCGGCCCCGACTTCCCGTTCGCCTACGACGACCACCTCGCCCACCCCGCCGGCCTGGGCACGCTGCCCGCCGAGCGGCACGGCACCGAGGTCGCCGTGATCGGCGGCGGCCTCTCCGGCATCGTCACCGCGTACGAGCTGATGAAGCTCGGCCTGCGGCCGGTGGTGTACGAGATCGCCGAAATCGGCGGCCGGCTGCGGACCGTGCGGTTCCCCGGCTGCCCGGACGACGTCGTCGCCGAGATGGGCGCGATGCGCTTCCCGCCCGCGTCGACCGCGCTGTTCCACTACATCGACAAGGTGGGGCTCGAAACCACGCCGTTCCCGAACCCGCTCGCGCCGGGGACGCCGAGCACCGTCGTCGACCTCAAGGGAGAGAGCCACTACGCGCGCACACCCGAGGACCTGCCCGCCGTCTTCCGCGAGGTCGCCTCGGCCTGGGACCGGACGCTGGCCGAGCACGCCTCCTTCGCCGAGATGCAGACGGCGATCCGCGACCGCGACGCGAAGACGATCAAGCGGCTGTGGAACGAGCTCGTCCCGAAACTGGACAACCAGACGTTCTACGGCTTCCTCTGCGACTCCCCGGCGTTCGCCTCCTTCCGCCACCGCGAGATCTTCGGCCAGGTCGGCTTCGGCACCGGCGGCTGGGACACCGATTTCCCGAACTCCATCCTGGAGATCCTGCGCGTGGTCTACACCGGAGCCGACGACGAGCACCGCAGCATCGTCGGCGGCAGCAGGCAGCTGCCGTTGCGGCTGTGGGAGCACGCCCCCGAAGACATCGCTTTCTGGCCGGCCGGCACCAGCCTGAGCACCCTGCACGGCGGTCGGCCGGAGCCCGGTGTCGCGCGGCTGCACCGCACGGCGCCCGGCAACATCACCGTGACCGACGCGCGCGGCCGCATCCGGACGTATCCGGCGGCCGTGTTCACCGCGCAGAGCTGGATGCTGCTGTCGAACATCGAGTGCGACGAAGCGCTCTTCCCGATCGACCACTGGACGGCGATCGAGCGCACGCACTACATGGCGTCGTCGAAGGTGTTCGTGCCGGTCGACCGGCCGTTCTGGCTGGACCGCGACCCGGCCACCGGCCGCGACGCGATGAGCATGACGCTCACCGACCGGATGCCCCGCGGCACGTACCTGCTCGGCGACGACCCCGCGAAGCCCGCGGTGATCTGCCTGTCCTACACGTGGGCCGACGACTCGCTGAAGTGGCTGCCGCTGTCCGTCGGCGAACGCGTCGAAGTCATGCTGCAGTCGCTGCGCGAGATCTACCCCGGCGTCGACGTCCGGCGGCACCTCATCGGCGACCCGGTGACCGTGTCGTGGGAGGCCGAACCGCACTTCATGGGCGCGTTCAAGGCGAACCTGCCCGGCCACTACCGCTACCAGCAGCGGCTGTTCACGCACTTCGTGCAGGACGAGCTGCCGGCGCGGTACCGCGGCCTGTTCCTGGCCGGCGACGACATCTCGTGGACGGCGGGCTGGGCCGAGGGCGCGGTGCAGACGGCGCTGAACGCGGTGTGGGGCGTCCTGCACCACTTCGGCGGGGTAACCGATCCGGCGAATCCGGGCCCGGGTGACGGCTTCGCGGACCTCGCGCCGATCACTCTCCCGGACTGACCGTGCCCCGATCGTGGGAGCACGTCCGACAACGCGCGCGACTGGCCTGCTCCGCGCAACGGCGCGTGCGACGATGGGCGGATGAACACCGAGCCGGCGCCGAGATGGCGAAGACTGGAACCGGACGAACGGAAGGAACAGATCTACGCTTGTGCGGCGCGGCTGTTCGGTGAGCGTCCCTATTCCGCAGTGTCCACTTCGGACATAGCCGCGGCGGCCGGGGTGGCCCGCGGGCTGATCAACCACTACTTCGGCACGAAACGCGAACTGTACCTGGAAATCATCCGCCGCGCGCTGACCGTGCCGCGGCTGGCCGTCGAGATCCTCCCCGACGGGCCGCTCGAACTGCGGGCCGACGTCGCCATCGAGTGGTTCCTCGACATGGTCACCAGCCAGGAGCGGATGTGGCTGGCCGCGATCGCGCCCGAAGGCATCGGCCGCGACCTCGAGGTGGAGCGCATCCTCGAAGAAGCCGACCGCGAATCCGCCGACCGCGTGCTCGAGGCCGTGGGGCTGTCACGCGAGAGCGACCACGGGCCGGAGCTCAACGCGCTGGTGCGCGCGTTCGGCGGGATGGTGAAGTCGGCGGGCCGGGAGTGGCTCGTGCGCCGGTCGCTGACGCGGGAGCAGGTGCACCTGCTGCTGTCGAAATCGCTGGTGACCCTCGTCGGCGAGATCTTCCCGGCCATCCAGGCGAAGCCGCCGCGCACCGGCCCGCCCACGCCCCGGCAGGGCGAATCCGGGTAGACCGAAGCCCCCGGCGCCACGAGGGGGAGGAGGGCGCCAGGGGCTCCGGGTCAGTGGGCGAACCACCGACGCACGCCCACGGTACGCCGACGCACTGTCAAGTTGCTGTCAACCCGAGATGTCCTGTTTGCGAAGTTCGGCCAAGCGGTGGGCGAGGCCGTCGAGACACCGCCGGACCGCGTAGTCGTAGAGCTGCGCGTAATAGCCCGACGCGAGGTCCGGGTCGCCCATCAGGTCGTGCATCGCCGCGCCCAGCTCGGCCATCCCCGGCAGGTCGGACCGCTCGCGGTAGGTCGCGTACTCCTCGGTGTTGTCGAGCCGCAGCGCGAGCGCGCCGTCGCGGTCGTCTTCCATCGCGACGAACTGGCACGCGGTCATCAGCAGCAGGTTGTAGGCCAGCACGCTTTCGCGGCCGAACCCGGCGGTCAGCAGCACCCCGACACCCGCGTCGATCGTGCGCGTGGCCGCTTCGACGGACGGGCCGAACAGCGCCAGCCGCCGCGCGCAGCCCGGGTAGGTCCGCAGCACCGCGCGCAGGCCGGCCAGCAGCTCGGTGAACCACTCCTGCCACGGCAGCTGCTCGTCCGGCAGCTCCAGCAGCCCGACGACCCGGTCGACGACGGCGTTCACCACCGCGTCCCGGTCGCCGACGTGGTGGTAGATCACCGCCGGGTAGGCCTCCACCGAGCGGGCGAGCTCCCGCAGCGTCCAGTTGTCCAGGCCGCGCTGGGCGGTGAGGGCGGTGGCCGCGCTGACGATGCAGTCGGCCGTCAGCGCCGGCAGCCCCGCCGCGGCCCGCGACCGGGGGCGCTGTCCCGTGCCCGAGGATGAGGTCGGCATGGGGGGTAACGGTAACGGCACCGGCGGGCCCGGTGCCAGCTCCGCACGGGTACGGCAGGATCGGGGCATGGCACGCGCACAGGCCAACGGTCTCGAGCTGGAGTACGACACCTTCGGCGATCCGGCGGCCCCGCCGCTGGTCCTCGTGATGGGCCTCGGCGCCCAGATGATCACCTGGGAGGACGGTTTCTGCGAGCTGCTCGCCGGCCGCGGGCTCTTCGTCGTGCGGTACGACAACCGGGACGTCGGGCTCTCGACGTGGCTCGACCACCTGCCGCCGCCGGATCTGGCCGCGCTGGCGGCCGGCGACCTGTCGAGCGCGCCGTACACGCTCTCGGACCTGGCCGACGACGCCGTCGGGCTGTTCGACGCGCTGGGTATCGCCCGGGCCCACGTGGTGGGGGCGTCGATGGGCGGGATGATCGTGCAGCAGCTGGCCATCGACCACCCGGACCGGCTGCTGTCGATCACGTCCATCATGTCGACCACCGGGAACCCCGCGGTCGGGCAGGCCGAGCCGTGGGCGCTGGCGCTGCTGACCCGGCCGCCGGCGTCGACGCGGGAGCAGGCGCTGGCGGACAGCGTCGAGGGCTACCGGAAGCTCGGCTCCCCCGGCTACCCGGACGACGAGGCGTTCCTGCTGGCCAAGGCGGCGTTGCACTACGACCGCGCCCGCCACCCGGTGGGCACGCTGCGCCACGCGGCGGCGGTGGTGGCGTCGGGCGACCGCACGGCCCGCCTGCGCGGCGTGCGGCTGCCGGCCCTGGTCGTCCACGGCGACGCGGACCCGCTGATCAACGTGAGCGGCGGCGAGGCGACGGCGGAGGCGATCCCGGGTGCGGAGCTGGTCGTGATCCCCGGCATGGGGCACAACCTGCCGCGCGCGGTCTGGCCCACGCTCGCCGACGCGGTGGAGGGCGTCGTAAAGAGAGCGTAAAGATCCCGGGGCACGGCGTAGGGAAGGTGTCCTGGCTCACGCCGTCTCCCGGTCCTTGGGCTGGGCTGGGCGGATGACAGACGGCTTCGGATTCCCGTTCGGATGCGTGGCGGCGGTCGCCGCGGTGATCGTGGCCGACCTCCTCGGAGCGACGAGTCATCCCTGGTACGCGCTGGTCACCTCGGGCGCGGTCGTCCTGGCTTTCGCCCACCGGAGTTCCTTCGCGGCGGCGACGGGGGTGGCGGTGGTCGCCTGGGCCCTGCACACGGGCTTCGTCCTCGGCCGCTTCGGGGAGCTCACCTTCGACCGCGCCTCCGGCCTCGCTGCGCTCGTCCTCGCCTCGGCCCTGGTCGCCGGGCTCGTCGCCCGCGCCGTGTCGTCCCTCCAGTCACGCGTGTCGTCCGCCCAGGCACGCGTGTCGTCCATCCCGGTACGCGAGTCGTCCGTCCGGGTACGCGAGTTCGCCGGTCGAGTCCTCCGGGTTCCGTGAACCGCCCCTCCAAGTACGCCGGCCGACCGTCCCGGTACGCAAGTTCGCCGGCCGGGCCACGGCCGGGTCCCCGTGCGGGGAGGGTCGGCCGGCGTGATCGGGGGCGCATCTCACGTGTTTGGGGGCGCATCTCCCGTGATTGGGCGCGTATCTCGCGTGATTCGAGGGGCATCTCGCGTGATTGGGCGGGCATCTCGCGTGATTGAAGGGACGACACGCGTACCTGGAGGGACGACACGCGTACCTGGGAGGACGACACGGTGGTGTCAGGGGTGGGCGGCGCGGCGGGCGGCCGAGGCCGCGATTATGCGGGGCAGGCCGGCCGGGCTGAGGGGGTCGATGCCCGTCAGGTCGCGGATGCGGCGGAGGCGGTAGTCGACCGTGTTGGGGTGGACGTGGAGCCGGGCCGCGGTGCGGCGGCGGTTCGTTTCCAGGGCCAGGTACGTGTCGAGGGTCTCGACGAGCTCGGGGTGCGCGTCCAGCGGGTCCAACGCCGCCGCCAGGCGGTCGCGGGCCGCTCCCGGGCGGGTCAGCTGGTACTCGACCAGGACGTCGTCGAGGCGGTACAGCCCCGGCTCCCGGCCGAACCAGCGCAGCACGTCCAGCACCTCGCCGGTCTGCGCCGCCGCCGCGCGAACCTCCGGCGGCGCCGCCGTTTCCGCCGCCGCCAGCACGGTCACGCCCGCCGCGCGCCCGGCGGCGGCCAGCACCTCGTCCCAGTCCGGGAGCCGGCCGGCCACCGGGAGCAGGACGAGTCCGCCGGGGCCGTCCAGTGACGCGAGCACGCCGTCGCCGCAGAACCGTTCGAACGCCGCCAGGAACCGGCGGAGCTTGCGGCGGACGGCGATCCCGGCGTCCACCCCCGGCGACTCCTCGTCGGCGTGCGGCCCGAGTTCGACGTTCAGCACGAGGTACCGCGCGGGCAGCGTGATCCCGGCGCTGCGGGCGACGACGTCGACCGGGCCGCCGTCGACGAGCACCGACAGCAGCGTCCGGCGCGCGGTGTGCTCCTGCCCGACCTTCGTCCGCAGCTCCTCCAGGTACCCGCGGGTCACCGCGCCGGTGACCGTGCCGACGAACGCCAGCACCCGGTCCGCGACTTCGAGCAGGTCGGCGACGTCCGCGCGGCCCGAAGATGCCGATCCGACGGCGAAGATCTCCCGCGCACCGACGTGGTAGGCGGTCAGCACCGCCTCCAGCGGGAAGCCTTCCTCCGCCCGCCGGACCGCGGACGCGCCGACCTGCCGCAGCTCGGCCGCGTCGAGCTCCCGGTCCTCGCGCAGGCTGCGCGCGAACGCCCGCACCGCCTGCCGGGTGATGCCCGCGATGTCGCCGGCCAGTTCCTCCACCGGCAGCCGCCGGTAGTCCGCGACCTCGGCCTGGATCCGCTCGAGCACCCGGGCGATCAGCTCGGGCTCTTCCCGGGTGAGCCGCTCGTGCACGCGCTGCCCGCCGAGGGTGAGGTCCCCGCCGCACTTGTGCTCGGTCACAACCGATCCCCCCGTTCTCTGCCCGGATTCCCAGTCAATCCGGTGACGGCCCGTGCCGATGGTGTCACGGAGACCAACAGTGTCAAGGAGGACACCGTGCGAGTGAGGACAACGGCGTTCATCGCGATCCTGGTCACCGCGCTGACGGGCGCGGCGGCGGGCCCGGCGGCCGCGGGCACCGGCGGCGAGTACGTGGCACTGGGCGATTCGGCGGCCGCCGGACCGCTGATCCTGCCCTGGGACCTCTCCTCCCCCGGCTGCCTCCGCTCCCTGCTCGACTACCCGCACGTCGCCGCGAAGCAGCTCGGCGTGCCGCTGAAGGACGTCACCTGCTCCGGCGCGACGACGGCGGACATGACCGCCCCGCAGCAGACGTCGGCCGGCGCGGTGCCCCCGCAGCTGGACGCGCTGAGCGAGCAGACCCGCACGGTGTCCGTGACGATCGGCGGCAACGACGTCGGCCTGGTCGGCGCCGCGACGAGCTGCATCAACCCGCTGCCCGGCGTGGTCCCCGACTGCGTCGACCGGTACACCGCGGGCGGCCACGACCAGCTGGCCGAGAAGATCGCCGCGTTCGAGCCGGTGTGGGGCGCGCTGCTGGACGCGATCCACGCGAAGGCACCGAACGCCGACGTCTTCGTGGCCGGGTACGGCACCTACCTGCCGCACAACGGCTGCTGGCCGGTCGCGCCGCTGACCCCGCGCGACGCCAACTACATCCAGGGCAGCATCGACAGGACCAACGCCGCCCTCGCCCGGCAGGCCGCCGCGCACGACGCGCACTACGTCGACGTCCGGACCGCCTCGGTCGGGCACGACGTCTGCAAGCGGCCCGGCGTGAAGTGGTTCGAGAGCCTGGTCCCGACGTCGGTAGCCGCGCCGCTGCACCCGAACGAGGACGGCATGGCGGCGATCGGCGGGCTGGTCGCCTCGGCGGTCAGCGGCTGAAGTCCCAGCGGGTGGCGCCGTGCGGCTCGGCGGTGGCGACACCGATGGCCCGGTGCAGCGTGAGCCGGTACAGGTGCCAGGGCGCCGGCCCGGCACTGGCCGCCATGAAGGGCGCGTTGAACCCGCCGTCCTCCACCGTGGCGGGCCAGCCGCCCTCGCGGTAGACGGCCGCCACCCGCTCGAGGGTCTCCGGGTCGGCGATCCGGTGCGCCGCTCCCTCCATGGTGAGGTCCAGGCCGCGCAGCCGCACCGACACGCTGCACGCCGGGTTCGCCGCCAGGTTGCGGGCCCGGCGCGTGCCCGGCCCGCTCACGAAGTACAGGGCGTCGTCCACCCAGATGGCCCCGACGCCGGCGGCGTGCGGCCGTCCGTCGGGCCGGACGGTCCCGACGAAGAACGTCAGGTCTTCCTTGGGGGTCTGGGTGGCGAGGAGGTCGCGCGCCCTGCTCCACGGCAGCGCCGCGAGGCCGGACCGGTCGAGGTTCCTGGTTTCGCTGGCTTCAGTCATGCCTACGCGTCGAACGGGACGACGGCGGATCGACACGCGACGAGAGTTTTCGCGCCGCCAGGGTCGTCGTCGCTGGTCGCGGGCACGATCGCCAGCTCGTCGACACCGGCCTTCGCGTACTCGGCGGCCTTCGCGGCGATCTCGGCGCCGGACCCGAGCAGCCCGACCGCGGCGATGGCCTCGACCGGCACCGCGGCCAGGAGCTCGCGCGGGTGCGGGCGGGTGCGTGCGAAGTCGACCAGGTCGCCGAACCCTTCGGCGCGGAACATGTCGGCGTAGCCCGGCGCGGCGAGGTAGCCGACGACGCCGCGGCGCAGCTGCTCGGTTTCCGCCGGGCCCGGGTCGGCCGCGCCGACCACCCACGCCGCCACCGGCGGCGGGGTGGTGCCCGCGCGCGCCGCGGCCGCGTTCAGCCCGCGCACCAGCGTCGCCGCGGCTGCCGGGCTGACCAGGTTCACGACCATCCGGTCGGCGTGCCGCGCGGCGACGTCGAGGGCACGCGGGCCGAAGGCGGCGATCGTCAGGGGCGACTTCGGGGCGGCCAGCCGCAACCGGTACCCCCGCGAGCCAACCACCTGGCCGTCCACAGTGGACTTCTCGCCCGCCAGGAGCTGCCGGACCGCGATCGCGGACTCCGCCAGCGCCGTCGCCGCACGCGAGCGCGACCGCCCGTGCCAGCCGCGCACGACGACGTCGCTGGACGTCCCCAACGCGACCCCGGTCGACCGGCCGGTCAGCGCCGCCACCGACGCGACGCCCACGGCGATGGTCGCCGGGTCCCGCACGGTCACCGCCAAGGGCCCGAAGGTCAGGGAAATCCGCGAGGTGGCCGCGCCGATCGCCGTCCCCAACGCGAAGGCATCCCACGTCGCCATCTCGCCGATCCACAGCTCGGGGTAGCCCGCGGCCTCGGCCGCGCGGGCCGTCTCCAGCGCCTCCTCCGGCGGCCGGTCCTGCCAGAGCCCCAGCGACACCGACAACCTCATGCGGCGGCCTGCACGATCATGGTGACCACCGTGGTGAACGACCCGCCGACGTTGAGCGTCAACGCCGTCCGCGCGCCCCCGACCTGCGTCTCGCCCGCCGTGCCCGAGACCTGCCGGGCCGCGTCGCGCAGCATGCGGACGCCGGTGGCGCCGACGGGGTGGCCGAGGCCGATCAGGCCGCCGCCCGGGTTGATCCCGGCCGCGTCGAGGCCGCCGCCGTCGATGAACCGGCCGCCTTCGCCGGGCGGGGCCGCACCGAGGTGCTCCAGCGCGACCAGGCCCGTGATGGTGAAGCAGTCGTGCAGTTCGACGACGTCGAGCGCGCCGGCGCCGGGAACGCCCGCCCGCCGGTAGGCGTCGGCGACGGCGCCGCGCAGGTGCGGGAACAGGTACTCGCCGCCGGAAGCGATCTTCTCGCGCAACCCGATGTGGGACGTCCGGTGCCCGAACCCCGCGATGCGGGGGAACCCGCCGCCGAGCCGTTCCGCGAAGGCGGGCGAGGCCAGCAGGACCGCCGCGGCGCCGTCGGTGATCCGGCCGCAGTCCTGCTTGCGCAGGCTGCCCTCGATGACGGGGTTGAGCTCGTCGTCGGGTCCGAACGAGCCGGCCGGGAACCGCCAGTCACGGGCCTGGGCCAGCGGGTTCAGCGCCGCCCTGGCGAACGCGTGCTCGGCGAACTGCCCGAGAGGCTCGGGGTCGAGGCCGTAGCGCGAGTCGTAGGCGGACGCGACGTCGGCGAACAGCGCGGGCCACGGGAACTTCGCGGTGACGGCCTCGTGCCCGGCCCACGCGGCGGACCCGAGGTGCTCGGCGGCCCGCTGCCCGTCGACGTTGCGCATCAGCTCGACGCCGACGACCAGCGCCAGGTCGTAGCGGCCCGCTTCGAGGTCCGCGCACGCGGCGAGCACCGCGGTGCTGCCGGAGGCGCACGCGGCTTCGTGCCGGGTCGAGGGCACGCCGTCCAGCTCCGGCACGGCCGCCACCAGCAGCCCGCCGAGCTGGGCCTGACCGGTGAACAGCTCGGCGGCGAGGTTCCCGACGTGCGCGACTTCGACGTCTTCGGCGCTCACGCGAGCGTCCGCGAGGGCCGCGGGCACGACCTCGGCGAACAGCTCGAGCAGCCCGCGCCCTTCCTTCGTGAAGTTGCGCGCGAAGTCGGTCTGCGCCCCGCCCAGCACGAACACCGTCATGGCCTCACCCCAAGCTCTCCCGCAGCTGCCGCTTCAGGATCTTCCCCACCGGGTTGCGGGGCAAGGCGTCGGCGTACTCGAGCCGTTCCGGCAGCTTGAACGCGGCCACCTTCTTCTCGCGCAGGTACGCGACCAGCTCGTCCAGGCTCGGCTTGCGCGAACCGGGCACGACGACCGCGCACACCCGCTCCCCCATGACGTCGTCGGGCACGCCGATCACGCCGACGTCGGCGACGTCCGGGTGCCCGGACAGCAGGCCCTCGACCTCGGCGGGCGAGATGTTCATGCCGCCGCGGATCACCAGGTCCTTCATCCGGTCGACGTACTTCAGGAACTCCCCGCGCTCACCGGCGATCTCGAAGACGTCGCCGGTGCGGAAGTGGCCGTCGTCGTCGAAGGACGCCGTGTCCAGTGGCTCGCCCATCTCCTTGAGGTACCCGGCGAAGACCGTCGGCCCGGCGATGTGCAGCTCGCCGGGGCGCCCGGGTCCGGTCACGTGCTCGCCGGTGGCCGGGTCGTGCAGCCGCACCGACGTCCAGCCGGCGACCGGGGTCGACCAGGTGACGTCCGAGGCGTAGTTCGGGAAGTAGCTCGCGCACTGGTCCGGGTCCGGGATGTCCACCGGGCCGGACAGCAGCGCGGTGCCTTCGTTCGAGCCGAAGAAGTTGATGATGTCGATGCCGTACCGCTCGGCCCAGCTGCGCACGAGCCACGGCGAAAGCGGCGCCGAACCCGACCCGATCTTGCGCAGCGCCGAGATGTCCACTCCGGACAGGATCTTTTCGTTGTGCAGCAGCATGGTCAGCAGCGCCGGCGGCGCGAGGGTGTAGGTCACCCGCTCGGCCGCGAGCTGCCCCAGGAACACCGGCAGGTCGAACGGGTGGTGCGGGACGAACACGGCGCCGGTCAGCAGCCACGGCAGGAACATGCCGCCGATGCCGGCCATGTTCGTCATCGGGAACGGCGAAAGCAGGACGTCTTCGCGGGTCATCCCGGCGGCCTGGACGCAGCCGCGCGCGGTCGCGAGCCAGTCGCCGTGGCAGCGCGGGACCGCCTTCGGTTCGGCTTCGGTGCCGGACGTCCAGCAGATGGTCACGCAGTCGTTCACGTCGGCTTCGGTCAGCCGGGAGTCCAAAGTAGATTTCTCCGCCGCGGACAGTGGCGCTTCGGGCCAGGCCAGGGCGCCGGCCGGTTCGTCGTCCCCCGAGGCGACGACGAACCGGACCGGCTGCGCCGAAGCGCCGATTAGCCCAAGGGCCGCCCCGGCGAGCTCGTGCTCGCCGTATCTGGATGCGGTCACCACCCCGACGGCGCCGGTGCGCCGGCACATCGGGCCGAGCTCGTGTTCCCGGTAGGCCACCGGGAACGGGGTGACGATCGCGCCGATCCGCACGATCGCGAGGAACGCCTGGACCAGGGCCGAGCAGTTCGGCAACTGCACGGCCACGACGTCGCCTGCCCGCACCCCTCTGGCGAGCAGGAACGCGGCCAGGACGTCGACGCGTTCGTCGAGCCGGTTCCAGGTCCACCGCACCGGGTCGCGTCCGACCAGTGCGGTGGTGTTCGGTGGATCGACCAGCGCGAGACCCTCCGGGTCGGCACTGACCCGCTCCTTCACGAGCCGGTCGATCGTCTCCGCACTCCACCATCCCCGCGTCCGGAAGTCCCGGGCGCGACCCTCTCGATGGCATCTCATGAACGGAGGTTTTCCAGCTGGTCCGCCCGGACCCAGGTCGCGTGAAAACCGAGCGGGACACGCTGGGGAAGCAGGACCCTGGCCACGGGTCCGGCAGCGAGATCGGCGGCGTCGAAGATGTCCAGTTCCGAGCGTCCCTCGCGCTCGTCCTGCACGAACGTCACCAGATAACCGTCCGCCGAATCGGCGGCTGCTCCGTCGCGGGGTGCGAACGGGGCCTCACTGCCCCACCGGCCGGGACCGAACCGGTATTCGGTCTTTGTGCCGGCAAGATTGTCGTGGCGCACCAGCCCGTCGAACTTCAGCGTCGACTCGGGCGAGATGTGCACCGCGTAGGAGTACCGGTTCGCCCGTCCGACACCGCGGGCGTCGACGGTCGGGAACTCGGTGTTGTCGTCGTCGAGCGGCGCCTCGTGGCACGCGCCGGTCCGCAGGTCGAAGCGGTAGCGGTGCAGCTGGGCGTCCAGGCGCAGGTAGGAGAGCATCTTCGCGAGCGGCGTGTGCGCGTCGGCGCGCGGCTGCGGGCGCTGCACGCGGCAGACGTCGAGGACGACTTCGCTGCCCTCTTCCCACGCGTTGACGACGTGGTAGATGTAGCACGGGCTCGCCTCGAACCACCGGATCTGGCTACCGTCTCCGTAGCGTGGCAGGACGCCGAAGCGGCTCGGCATCGAGCGGTCGAAGTGCAGCTTGTGGCGGCCCTGCTTCGCCGCCTCGAGGTCCTGGACCAGCGGCAGGTCCATCAGCACCGCGTAGTGCTCGGTGATGGCCATGTCGTGCGGCAGGCGCGGGCCGGGCAGCTCCACTTCGGTGGTGCGCACGACCTTGCCGTCCGCGCTGATCACGCCGTAGCGCAGGTACGGCGGGCGAGGGCCGTAGTCGAACCAGAACAGCTCGCCGGTGGTCTCGTCGACCTTCGGGTGGGCCATCATGTCGCCGGCCAGCGTGCCGAGGAAGTCGTCGGCGCCGAGGGTCTCCAGCGAGAGCGGGTCGACCGCGTACGGCGAGCCGCACAGGTACCAGGTGGCGAGGATCCGGCCGCGGTGGAAGACGACGTCGGTGTTGGCGTTGTCCTTGAGGCCCAGGCCGTGGGTGTTGCCGAAAGGGTTGTCCTTCGGGTTCTCCATGACGCCGGTCCAGAGCGCCCGGCCGGCCGCGGACTCGGCTTCGAAGGCCTTCGTGCGGACCCAGCGGTTGCGGTAGCGGGCCTTGCCGTTCTCCAGGTGGACCGCGTGGATCATGCCGTCACCGTCGAACCAGTGGTAGCGGCCTTCCGGGGCGAACCGCGGGTTCGGGCCGTTGCGCAGGTAGACGCCGTTGAGGTCCTTCGGGATTTCGCCGACGACCTGCAGGTCTTCGGCGTCGATCTCGGTGCCGACCGGGGCGTAGACGCCGAGCAGGTAGGGGTTCGCCTCGGCCGCGTCCGCCGTCCGGGCCACCATCAGCGGCTGTTCGGAGGTGCTGGTCATCGGGCTGCTCCCTGGCTGCGCGGGCTGATGGAGATGAGACTATGATTTGTGTACCCAGGTGTCAATAGGCTTCTTTTGGTGTAGTCAGGTGCTACCCTGAGGCCGTCATGCAACAAGGGGGAAGACGTGGTTCAGGCGACTGCACAGCGCATCAGGCCGGCGGGAGATCCGCTCCGCCGGGCGCTCGAGCTGGTCGGCGACCAGTGGACGCTGCTCATCCTGCAGAGCCTGTTCCTGCGCTTCCGGCGGTACGAGGAGCTGCGCCTCCGCCTGGGCATTTCCCCGACGGCGCTGTCCGGACGGCTGCGGGACATGGTGGACGCGGGCATGCTCACCCGGGTGCCGTACCGCGACGCGCGGCGCACGCGGCACGAGTACCGGCTCACCGAGCGCGGCCTCGAGCTGTGGCCGCTGCTGATCTCGATCTGGGCGTGGGAGCGCGAGTGGGTCGAAGGCCGCCGCGAGGTGCTGCCGACGCTGATCCACCTCGACTGCGAGCTGGCTACATCAGCGCCCCTCGGCTGCGCGGCCTGCGGCCGCCGGGTCGACGCGCGTGACGTGCGGGCCTCGCGGCTGGACAGCACAGGTGTCGCGGCGGCGACGGCGTCCAAGCGCTTCCGCCGCAAGGACGCGGATTCGCTGGCCGGCGACCCGATGATGTTCTTCCCGGACACGATGGAGCTGCTGGGCGACCGGTGGTCGACCGGCCTGCTGGTCTCGGCGCTGCTCGGCTGCCGGCACTTTTCGGAGTTCGAGCGTGAGCTGGGCATCGGGCCGAGCGTGCTGTCGGCCCGCCTGAGCAAGCTGGTCGAGGTGGGCGTGCTGCGAACAGGAGCGGCGGCCACGCGCACGGACGCGCGCGACTACCGCCTGACGGCGAAGGGCCTGGCGTTCTTCCCGGCGCTGGCGTTCATCGCGGAGTGGTCCCGCGGGTTCGAGGTGGCGGGCCAGGAACCGGACATCACGCTGCACCACGTGGAGTGCGGCGAGCGCCTGCGCCCGATGCTGCTGTGCGACCACTGTGGCCGCCCCCTGACCCGCAAGTCGGTGCAGTTCGGCGGCGTGCCGTCGCCCAAACGCCGAGGGTGACGGAAATCGGCTCGCCAAGGGGTGCGAGTGGTGCCAGGCTGGAGCGGTCACACGTCGTCGTTTTCGGAGGTAAGCATGAGTGAACCGACCCCGTCGCCCAGCGGCGAGGAGGACGACGTCAAGCGCAAGTTCCGCGAGGCACTGGAGCGCAAGCAGGCCCACGCGCGTTCGGGAGCGTCCCACGAGAACGGCGGCGGCAAGAACCAGCACGCCCACGGCCCGGCGGCGAACAAGCGGACCTTCCGCCGCAAGAGCGGCTGAGCGGCCGGACCCGAGAACTCCCCCGCCCTCCCAGGCAGGGCCCGGCAAAGTCGTGTCGTTGCAGGCAGGCACGGCTCTCGGTGGTGATCATGTGGTTGTCGAAGCCCATGATCTGTGAGAGAGCCGTGCCTGCTGTTGCATCTTCTCCCATTCCCGACGTGCTGACCCAACTGGCCTCTGCCGACCCTGAGCATGTCGCTGACCTGCGCGAATACCTGGCACTGGTGCCTGATCCGCGGAAGCGGCGCGGCGTGCGGCATTCGCTGGGATCGGTCCTGACCCTGGCCGCGGTCGCGGCGGGCGCCCAGTCGTTCACCGCGATGGGGGAATGGGCCGCAGACGCACCACAACGTGTACTGGCCCGCCTCGGCGCCCGGTTCGACCCCCACCGCGACCGGCACATCCCTCCCGAAGAGGCCACCATGCGGCGGGTGCTGTCGGTGGTCGACGGCGACGAACTCGACACCGCGATCAGCAGCTGGATCACCGCCACCGCCACGGATACCTCACAGGCGATCGCGGTGGACGGCAAATCACTGCGCGGCACCTTCGCCCGCACCGGCGGAGCGGGCGTCCATCTCCTGTCCGCGTTGACCCACCGCACCGGAACAGTGCTGGCTCAGCAGCAGGTCACCGCCGGGACCAGCGAGATCACCTGGATGCAGCCCCTGCTCGACGCCCTCGACCTGGCCGGGGTGGTGGTGACCGCTGACGCACTGCACACGACCCGCGGTCTGGCCGCCTACCTCGCCGGCCGTGGTGCGCACTACATATTCACCGTCAAGGAAAACCAGCACCGGCTCCACACCCGCCTGCAGGCTCTGCCCTGGCCCCAAGCCACCCACCACACCACCACCGGGATCGGGCACGGCCGCTGCGAGCAGCGCATCATCGAAGTCCTGCCCGCCCCCCACGACCTCGGCTTCCCCGACGCGGCAAGGGTTTTCCAGATCACCCGCTACCGCACCGACCGTGCCAGCAAGAAACGCGAAACCCACACCGTCCACGGCGTCACCAACCTCACCACCGCACACTGCGACCCCGCCGGCATCGCTACCCACCTACGCGGCCACTGGCGGATCGAGAACCGGCTGCACTGGGTCCGTGACGTCACCTACCGCGAAGACGCATCCCGCGTCCGCACCGGCACCGCACCCCGCGCCATGGCCACCCTGCGCAACCTCGCCATCAGCGCCCTCCGCCACACCGGCCACACCAACATCGCCGCCGCCCTACGAAAACCGCCCGCGACCCCAACCGGCCACTCACACTCTTCGGAATCCCCACATGACCAGTACAAACGACTTTGCCGGACCCCTGGCCCTCCCAGGGGGGCGTCCCCGGATCCAGTCTATCGCCCCGCACTGACAAAGCCGCCCGAAAGCATCTCGGGTGGCTTTGTTGTCCACAGCACCGTGAGGATGTGGACAACCAGTTACGGCGTGAATTCCCCGAGGTGGTCCAGCACCACGAACTCACTCCCCGGGCCGGCCGCCGCCACTGCCTTCCGCAGTGCCTCCAGCCCGCCGTTCGGGTCGTGGGCCTGCCCCAGCGGCAGGTCGAAGTCGTCCCAATGCGTCGCCGCCACATACCGCGGGTTTCCCAGCGTCCTCAGCAACCGTGGCACGTATTCGCGCACCCGGGCTCCTCCCGGTGGTACCAGCGCCACGTCCGGACGCAGCCCCGCCAGCTCGGACTCCACGTAGTTCGCGCCGCCGAAATCGAGCACGCTCGCCCCGCCGCCGGACACCAGGTACGCCAGCGTGCCGCCCTCCAGCAGGTCCGAAATCACCCGCGGCCGATCTCGGCGGGACAGCGGCCGCGTCCCCGGGAAGGCCACCCGGGCCCGGGCGCCCGTCGCCGAATGCAGGGATCGCAGCACGCGGATCGAGTACCCGTCGAACGCCAGGTCCTCCCCGCCGGTCGCGATCGACAGCTGGTCCTCCGGGGCGCCCAGCGCCGCCATGAGACTCAAATGGGTCTCGGTGCCGATCACCGTGGCGCCCGTGCGGCGGGCCAGGTACGGGACGTCCGTCAGGTGGTCGTAGTGGCCGTGCGTCACCAGTATGTGGTCCGCGCGGAGGAACCCCCGATCCAGGTAGCCGTCGATCAGCGCGTGGTTCACCGAGAGCGGGGTGCGGGGGTCGGCGCCCGCCGGCGTGTACGTGCCCGTCTTGAACCTCGTCAGCCACGGGTCGATCAGGACCGTCTTCGGCCCGATGCGGATCTCCCAGCCGTTGTTCCCCCACCAGCGCAACGTCATTCCCGAAGCCGCGCGGGCCGTGGCCGGTGCGCCCGCGAGGATCGCCGCGGCCGCCGCGCCCGCTCCGAGCAGCCCGCGTCTGCTGATTCCTGTCTCCATGCCGACACCCGACCACGAACCGCCGGCGCCTGTCCAAGATCGCCCACCGGCCATAGCCATAGGCGAACGGCTATCGTCGCAGCGTGGACCACCTTCGTTCGCTGCGCTACTTCCTCGTCGTCGCCGACGAACTCCACTTCGGGCGGGCCGCCGAGCGGCTCGGGATCGCACAGCCGCCGTTGAGCCAGCGCATCAAACGGCTCGAAGCCGAGCTGGACGCGACGCTGTTCGAGCGCGGCCGCCGCGTCACGCTCACCGAAGCCGGCGAAGTGCTGCGTGCCGAAGCCCGCGAGCTGCTCGCCCGGTGGGACCGCATGACGAACCTCGTCGCGAAGGCCGAGCGAGGGGAAACCGACGCCCTGCGCGCGGGCGTGCCGCCGGAGCTGCCCGGCCGGATGCTGGCCGCGATCCTGACCCGGTTCGCCGAAGAATGCCCGGCCGTGCGGCTGGACCTGCAGGAGCTCACCACCGCCGAACAGGCCCGGCTGCTCGCCGACCGCGAGCTCGACGCCGGGCTGCTGCAGCTGCCGGTCGACGTCGTCGGACTCGACCTCGGCCCGGCCGTCGACACCCCGCTCGGCGTCGTGCTCCCCCGCGACTCGCCGCTGGCGCGCCACCCCCGGCTCGCCCTCGCCGACCTGGCAGGCGAAGGCCTGGTCCACGCCCCGCGCGCCGCCGCGCCCGGCAGCTACGACGCGCTGCTGCGCACCTGCTGGGACCACGGCTTCCGGCCGCAGTCGATCCGCCACGCCCGCAACCCCGAGTTCGTTCTCGGCCTGGTGCTGGCCGGCCACGGCGTCGCGTTCGAACCGGACGTCCGGAGGGAACCGCGGGTGGTCTGGCGCCCGCTCGAAGGCGAGGTGCTGCGGGCCCGGACGGCGTTCGCGTGGCCCTCGGCCGACCGGCACCCGCAAGCGGCGAAGCTGGGGGAAATCGCGGCCGGAGTCCTCGGCGACGACGGCGTCTCGCGGCTGGTGCCGCCGCCGGAGAGCCCGCGGCCGTGGGACGTCTTCTACGACCGCAGCTGATCGACCGCGGCCCGCGCGGCCGCGCCGATCGCCTGGTCGATGTCCGGGCGCCGCAACGCCTCCGCCCCGCCCGCCGTGAACACCGCCACCGCGTACGCGGCGCCGTCCGGGTAGGTGGCGACGCCGATTTCGTTGCGGATCCCCGGCATCGTGCCCGTCTTGCCCGCCACCGCCACCTCCGGCGGGAACCCCGCCGCCAGCCGGTGCCAGCTGACCTGCGCGGACATCCACTCGCGGACCGGGGCAGCCCCGTCGTCGGCCCAGATCGCCGATAGCAGCGCCGTCATCTCGCGGGGCGTCGTCGACGACGTCCGCAGGGGATCCAGCGCCCGCAGCGGCCGCCCGGCCCCGGTGTCCTCGATGATCGTGCGCAGGACGTCCCGCGGGGCGCCGATGACGGCGGTCCGCGTCAGGCCCAGCTCGGCCAGCAGGGACCGGACGTTGTCCACGCCGACGCGGTCGAACAGCAGGTCCGCGGCGGTGTTGTCGGACACCGACAACGCCAGCCGCGCCGCGTCGCGCAGGCTGTAGGAGACGTCGTCCGCGAACCCCGCCGAACCGGTGCCGCCCAGGCGGTCCGCCGCCGACGCGCACACGCGGTCGGCCGGATCGAGCAGCCCGGCCGCGACCTGGCGCGCGAACTCGTACGCCAGCGGCACCTTCACCACCGACGCCAGCACCACCGGCGCGTCCGCGTCCCACCCCAGCGCATCGGCGGTACCGAGACGGCGGGCGTGCAGGAACCCCCGCACGCCCACCGCATCGAAGAACTCGGAAAGACTCACACGGTCAGGATGGACCGCAGCCGCCCGACCTCCGCCATCCGCCGCTCGGCGAGCCGGTCGGCCGCCGTCGCCGGGGGCACGCCGTCGGTGTCGGCCAGCGCGAACACCGCCTTCGTCGTGTCGTAGATGGCCGTCGTCTTGCGCTTGGCGCGGTCGAAGTCGAAGCCGTGGCGCTCGTCGTCGACCTGGATCACGCCACCGGCGTTGACCAGGTAGTCCGGCGCGTACAGGACACCGCGCTCGGCGAGCTGCTTGTCGATGCCGGCGTGCGCGAGCTGGTTGTTCGCGGCGCCGCAGACGATCCGCGCGCCGAGCACCGGCACGGTTTCGTCGTTCAGGACGCCGCCGAGCGCGCACGGCGCGAAGACGTCCAGCTCGGTGCGCAGCAGGGTGTCCACATCGGACGCGACCTGCACCGAGGGGTGGACGCTGAGCGTCCGGGCGATGGCGGGCTCGTAGACGTCGGTGATCGTCACCTGCGCGCCGGCTTCCACGAGGTGCCCGACGAGGATGTGGCCGACCTTGCCGACGCCGGCCACGCCGACGCGCTTGCCCGCCAGGTCCGGGCTGCCCCAGACGTGCTCGGCCGAGGCCCGCATGCCCTGGAAGACGCCGAACGCGGTGAGCACGGACGAGTCGCCGGCGCCACCGTCCTCGGGCGAGCGGCCGGTGACGTACTGGCACTCGCGGGCCACGACGTCCATGTCGTGCACGTACGTGCCCACGTCGCACGCCGTGATGTAGCGGCCGCCCAGGGACTGCACGAAGCGCCCGTACGCACGCAGCAGCGCTTCGGACTTGAGGGTCTTCGGGTCGCCGATGATGACGGCCTTGCCGCCGCCGAGGTCGAGCCCGGCCAGCGCGTTCTTGTACGCCATGCCCTTGGACAGCGCGAGGACGTCGTCGAGCGCGGCGGATTCGGTGGGGTACGGGTGGAAGCGCGTCCCGCCCAAGGCGGGCCCGAGCGCGGTGGAGTAGATGCCGATGATGGCCTTGAGGCCACTGGCTTGGTCGTGGCAGTACACGACCTGTTCGTGCCCGGTGCCCCGGGCGAACACTCCTTCGGTCACGGTGGTGACTCCTTTGTCTCCCGCGCCCGGTTTCGTGGCCGGGACGCGCTTCACGGATTGGCCCGCACCCGCCGCGGAGGTCGTCCGCTCGGGTGCCCGGGACCAACCTAGATCCCCGGTGATCGAGGGACCAGTGGAGGTCCCGCGATACGGACGGGTAGCCCGATCTTTAGGGGGCCCGGCGGCCCCGCCTGGGGTTCGGCCCCCGAGGGGCTCAGCCGCCGATCACCTTGCCGAGCGTGCCCATCGCCGTCTCCAGCTGGGTGTCGGAGAGGTACGGCGCCGGGCCGAAGCGCAGGTGGGCGCCCCGGCTGTCGGTGCGGACGCCGTGCGCGGCCAGCGCCGCCTGCAGGCCCGCGGCGTCGGCGCAGCGCAGCGAGAGGAACCCGCCGAGCATCCCGAGCGGCGTCTCCCGGTCGCGGGTGACGACGTCCTCCGGCAGCGCGAGCTCGTCGAACACCGAAGCGAGCAGCCCCACCTGGTGCTGCGACACCTCGCGGAGGAACTCCGGGGTGAGCCCCTGCTCGGCGAAGAACCGCTGGACCCGGACGCCGCGGTAGTGGCTGGCCGGGTCGTAGGTGGCGCCGGCGAACCGGTCGCCGCCGGTGGCGTAGGGCACCGCGCCCGGGTGGCGCTCGTCGGCGAGCGCGCCGAACTCGGCGTACCAGCCGGTGATCACCGGCCGCAGCTCCTGGGCGTGCGCCGGCAGCCGCAGGAAGCAGTTGCCCTCGCCGAGCTGCAGGTACTTGTAGCCGCCGCCGAGCACCCAGGCGTTGGTGAGCCCGAGGTCGTGCAGGGCGAACGGGACGACGCCGAGCGCGTGGTAGGCGTCGACGACGAGCTCGATCGAGCGGCCGCGGCAGACGTCGGCGAGGTGCGCCAGCCCGGGGACCAGCCTCGACGTTTCGAAGAGCACCGCGGACACGAGGACGGCGGCGGTGTTGCCGTCGACCTCGCCGGCGACGCGCTCGGCGAGCGTCGTCACCGGTTCCAGGGGCACCCGCACCACCTCGACCCCCTCCTCTTCGAGGCGGGCGAGCTGACGGCGGAGGGTGTGGAACTCACCGTCGGTGGTGACCAGGCGCGGCCGCCGCGGCAGGTCCATCGCCGACAGGAAGCGCAGCACCAGGTCGTGCGTGCTCGCACCCAGCGCGTACTCGCCGTGCGGGTCGCCGAGCAGCAGGCGGAAGCCCGCGCGCAGCTCGTCCGCTTTGGCGAACGCGCGGTCCCACTTGCCGTCGACGTCGCGGGCGGCGTCCGCGAAGGACTCCAGGAGCCCTTCCTCGGCGACGTCCGGCCAGGCCTGGTGCGAGTGCCCGGAAAGCAGGAGGCGGTCGGCCACCGCGAACCGGGTGTAGTGCGCGGCGAGGCTGTTGGCGTCCGCGCGCAGATCGTCCAAAGTGGTCACAGTCGGCTCCGTACGGCCCAGAGATCCGGGAACATCGGCTGGAAAAGCGTGGTACGCAGGTAAGTCGCGCCGGATGATCCTCCCGTCCCGGTCTTGTCGCCGATGGTGCGTTCGACCATCTTCACGTGCCGGTAGCGCCACTCCTGCATCCCTTCGTCGAGATCGACCAGACACTCCGCGACGACCGAGGGTCCCCCGTCGTCGCTGTACACGTCCAGCAATATCGCCTGCAGGGCCGGGGACGGCTCCACCGGTCGAGTGACGTCTCGGTCACACTCGACCGCGTAGCCAGAAACCTTGAGGTACGCGAGAAAAGAGTCGAACAACGACGGGCGCGCCATGGCTTCGGCAATGCGTTTCCGCTGCTCGCCGTCCTCCGGGTAGTGCGCGAACACGCGCTCGTCACGGCGTCCGAGCACCGCCTCCAGCTCGCGGAACTGGGCCGACTGGAAGCCGCTCGAAGCGTCCAAACGGGCGCGGAAACTGGTGAACTGGCTGGGCGTCATGGTTTCCAGCACGTCGATCTGCGCGACCGCGACCTTGAGGATGGTCAGGATGCGGCGCAGGGTGCGGATCGAGTGCGCGGTGTTGCCCTTCTCCAGGTTCGCCTGGAGGAAGGCGGCTTCGTGCAGGATCTGCTTGAACCACAGTTCGTACACCTGGTGGATCACGATGAACAGCAGCTCGTCGTGTTCGTCCGAGCGCAGGCGTTGCGCGTTGAGCACTTCGTCGAGCCCGAGGTACGAGGTGTAGCTCAGGGCTTCCTGGGTCGCTTGGCTGGGTTCGGTCATCCCTTGGTCACCTCGTCGAAATGGCGCTGAGCGGGCTGCGCGAGCGCGGTGTACAGATCGTGGAACAGCTCGACGGCCGCCGCCCGGCGGTCCGGGGCGGGCACCAGCTCGGCGGGCAGTTCCGGGTCGAGCGACGGGAACATCCGGAAGGTGTGCACCAGCCGGGTGCGCACCTCGAACGCCTCGGCGTCCGGCGGCTCCCGCCCCGCGTACCCGCCGAACTGGCCGACGAACGCGGCGTACCGCGCGGCCAGGTCGTCGAGGTCCCAGGCCCGGCCGGCGAACCGGCGGACGTCCAGCGCGGCCGACGGGCGGCCGAGCAGCAGTCCGGCGTGCTCGGTGACGTCCAGTTCGCCGAGCAGCGCGACCACCTCGGCCTCGCGGTCGTGCGGGGCGATCCAGGTGCCGTCGGAGTAGGGCCCGAACCCGAGGAACCGCAGGCGCCGGACCAGCCGTTCCCTGGCCTGCCGGCGGGTCTCGGGGATGTTCTGCCACAGCACGGTCCACTCGCCGGCGGCCCGCTCGCGGCGGCCGAGGGAGAAGATCCGGTGGTCGCCGTCGGCGAGCAGGGCGATGGTGCGCTTGGTCAGCGAGTAGTGCACGGTGCGGCCTTCGCGGTGGCGCTGCAGCAGGCCGCGGCGCACCAGGCGGGTGAGCGCGATCCGGGCGGCGCCGTCGGAGAAGCCCAGCTCGGCGAGCACCGCGACCAGGCCGCCCGACCACACCCGGCGGGTCTCGCGCGGGTGCACGTAGCTGCCCAGCAACGTCATGACCAGCTCCTGCGGGCCGGCTTCGAAGGCGTCAGTGGGCATGGGCGCAACTCTATACACCCGAGGACGCTGCGGTGTAGCGTGAATTTCGTGACGTACTTCGCGGACCTCAGCTCGCGGCAGGTCGCTTCACTGCCGGACGGCGGGCGCGTGCCGGTGCTGCTGCTCCCGCTGGGCGCGGTCGAGCCGCACGGCCCGCACGCGCCGCTGGGCACGGACCCGCTCATCTCGCGCGGGATGTGCGAGCGCGCGGCTTCCCGCTTGGCCGCCGACGACGAGGTCCACGTCCTGGTCCTGCCCGAGGTGCCCTACGGCGTGACGCGGTTCGCGGCCGGGTTCGCCGGCGGGATCCACATCGGCGAGGAGACGCTGCACTCGCTCCTCGTCGACGTCGGCGCGGCCTTGATCGGCCAGCGCCTGCGGCGGATCCTGCTGGTCAACAACCACTTCGAGCCCGCACACCTGGTGACGCTGCGGCGGGCGGTGGAGACGCTGAACTTCGCCTACGACGGGCGGGTCGCCCTGCTCGACCTGGTCCGGCGGCGGCACGCGCAGCGGCTGACCGAGGAGTTCCGGTCCGGCGAGTGCCACGCCGGGCGGTACGAGACGTCGCTGGTCCTCGCCGACCGGCCCGAGCTGGTCGACCAGGCGTTGATGCGGACCTTGCCGCACGTTCCGGTCAGCCTGGCCGCCGCTCCGGAAGACGGGGGCTTCCGGGAGATGGGCATGACCGAGGCGTACTGCGGCAAGCCCGCGGAGGCGACCGCGGCCGAAGGTGAAGAGACGTTTTCGACGTTGACCGACCTGCTGGTGGAAGCGATCCGGGAGCTGGCCCGTGAGTGAGCCGTTCAACCTCGCCACGCACTTCCTCGACCGGCACGTGGCCGCGGGACGAGGTGACCGGACCGCCCTGTACGTCGGCGACCGCGAGGTCAGCTACGCGTCGCTCGCCGCGCTGGCGAACCGCGTCGGCCACGTGCTGCTGGACGCCGGCGTCCGCCGCGGGCAGCGGGTGCTGCTGGCGCTGAGCGACGGCGACGAGTTCGTCGCGGCCTGGTACGGCGCCCAGAAGATCGGCGCCGTCACCGCCGAGGTCTACCCGTTCCTGCAGCCCAAGGACTACGCCTACTACCTCGGCTACACCGAGGCCGTGGTGGTGCTCGCGGACGCCGTCACGCTGCCGGCGCTGCGGCAGGCCGGTGCTTCCGGGTTGCTCGTCACCGGGGTGCCCGAAGCCGAGCTGCTGCCGGGCGAACGTCCGTTCCGGACGCTGGTGGACGCGGCGCCGGAGGAGCTGGCGGCCGCACCGACCACTGTGGACGACGTCGGGATCTGGAAGTTCACCACTGGCAGCACGGGCGCGCCCAAGGCGTGCGTGCATCCCCTGCGGAGCCCGCTGGAGAGTTTCGAGCGGTACGCCGTCCAGGTGCTCGGCCTGCGGGAGGACGACACGGTCCTGGCCGTGCCGAAGCTGTTCTTCGGCTACGCGCGTGATCTGGTGGCGCTGTTCCCGTTCGGCGTGGGCGCCGCGGGAATCGCGTTCCCCGAGCGCAGCACGGCGGACCTGATGTTCGAGCTGATCGCGAAGTACCGGCCGAGCGTGCTGGTCAACGTGCCGACGATGATGAGCGCGATGGTCGCGCACCCGGCCGCGGCGGAGCAGGACCTGAGCTGCCTGCGGATGACGACGTCGGCGGGCGAGGCCCTGCCCGCCGAGCTGCACCGCAAGTGGGACGCGGCCTTCGGCGTGCCCGTGGTGGACGGGATCGGCTCGTCCGAGGCGTACCACATCTACCTGTCGAACCGGCCCGGTGAGGCCCGCGTCGGCACGCTGGGCACGCCGGTTCCGGGGTACACCGCCGAGGTCGTCGACGAGCTCGGGAAACCGTTGCCCGACGGGGAGATCGGGCCGCTTCGGGTGACCGGGCCGACGATCGCGCTGGAGTACTTCGGCGATCCGGAGAAGTCGGCGCGGACGTTCGACGGCGACACGCTGACCTCGGGCGACCTGTTCAGCCGCACGCCGGACGGGTACTTCCACCACCACGGCCGCGCGGACGCGCTGCTCAAGGTCGGCGGCGTGTTCGTCGCGCCCGGCGAGATCGAGGACTGCCTGCTCGGCCACCCGGACGTCACCGACTGCGCGGTGGTCGGCCACCAGGCGGACGGCTTGGTCGTGCCGCGCGCGTACGTCGTGCTGCGGCCCGGTTCCGAAGTCTCCGCCGACGCGCTGAAGGACCACGCGAAAGCCCACCTGGCCAAGCACAAGTACCCCCGCGAGGTCGTCTTCATGACCGAACTCCCCCGCACGGCCAACGGAAAGCTCGACCGGCGCGCACTGGCGGCCCGCCCGTGAGCCGCCTGGTGGTGGTCACCGGCGGCACGCGCGGCATCGGCGCGGCGATCGCGGCCCGGTTCCGGTCCGCCGGTGACACCGTGCTGGCGCCGGGCCGCGCGGAATGCGACGTCACCTCCGAGGAAGCCGTGGCGGAGTACTTCGCCTCGGCAGGGCCGGTGGACGTGCTGGTCAACAACGCCGGCATCTCCTCCAGCGCCCCGGTTTCCCGGACGTCGCTGGACGATTGGCGTGCGCAGTTCGAGGTGAACGCGACCGGGGCGTTCCTCTGCACGCGCGCGGTGCTGGACGGAATGCGCGCGCGTGACAGCGGCCGGATCGTCACGGTGGCGTCGACGGCTTCGCACGTCGGCTACCGCTACACGGCGGGGTACACGGCGTCGAAGCACGCGGCGGTGGGCTTCATGCGCGCGGTGGCGGCGGAGCTGGCCGGCACCGGCGTCACGGCGAACGCGGTGTGCCCGGCGTTCGTCCGCACCGACATGACGGCGACCTCGGTGGAGCGGATCGTCTCGCGGTCCGGACGGTCCACTGCGGACGCGGAAGCGGCACTGGCGGCGGCGTCCCCGCTCGGCCGGCTGCTGGAGCCGGCCGAGGTGGCGTTCGCGGTGTCCTTCCTGGCGGCCCCGGAGGCCGCCGCGATCAACGGCCAGACCCTCGTACTCGACGGCGGAGGAATCCAGTCATGAGCCCGTTCCGCGCAACCGCCCCGCTGACCCGCGACTGGGAGCACTTCGGGTTCGCCGTGGCGGACGGGGTGGCCACGGTGACGTTCACGCGCCCTTCGAAGCTCAACGCGCTGACGTTCGACGTGTACGCGGACCTCCGGGACCTGGTCATCGAGCTCCCCCAGCACGAGGACGTCCGGGTACTGGTGATCACGGGCGAAGGCCGCGGGTTCTGTTCGGGCGGTGACGTCGAGGAGATCATCGGCGAGCTGCAGAAGTTCGAGACGGCGCAGCTGCTGGAGTTCACCCGCATGACGGGCGCGGTGGTGAAGGCCCTGCGCGAGTGCCCGATCCCGGTGATCGCGGCGGTCAACGGCGTGGCGGCGGGGGCGGGCTCGGTGATCGCGCTGGCGAGCGACTTCCGGCTGCTGGCGGAGTCGGCGAAGTTCGCGTTCCTGTTCACGAAGGTGGGCTTGGCCGGGGCGGACATGGGATCGGCGTACCTGCTGCCGCGGCTCGTCGGCTTGGGTCGCGCGACGGAGCTGTTGATGCTGGGCGACAAGGTCACGGCTTCGCGGGCATCGGAGATCGGGCTGGCTTCGCAGGTGGTCCCCGACTCGGATCTCCCGGCCGCGGCTTCGGCGTTGGCACGCCGACTGGCCGACGGCCCGGCGCTGGCGTACGCGACGACGAAGGTGTTGCTGACCCGCGAGCTGGACATGGACCTGGGCAGCGCGATCGAGCTGGAGGCGATCACCCAGGCGCTGCTGATGACGGCGAAGGACCACAAGGAGTTCTACGCGGCTTGGACCGCGGGGCGGGAGCCGCGCTGGACGGGCCGCTGAGCGGCCTACGGCACCACTTCGCCGAGCCCGATCAGGTTGCCCTCGCTGTCGCGGAACCACGCGGCCCGCTCGCCGCTGCCCTTGCTCGGGTAGTTGCCGCGGATCTCCATGATCCCGCCGCGCATGCCCTCGTACTCCTCGAACACGACACCGCGCTCGCGCAGCACCGCGACCGTCGATTCCAGGTCGTCGACGTAGAAGGCGACCTGCGTGAACGAGGCATCGGAAGCTCCCGCCGAGGCGTAGAGGCAGAAGACGCCCGAGGCGCCTTCGTACCGCAGGCCGCCCTCGCGTTCTTCGACCGCTTCGAGCCCCAGCTTCTCGGCGTACCAGCGCCGGGCGCGGTCCAGGTCCTGGGTGGGGATGCGGGCTTCGATCCGGACGTTGCTCAGCATCACCCGATGGTAGGCGTCACCGCGATCGCCGACTCCTCCAACGACCCGAAGTACAGCCGCCCCTGCCACTCCCGCACCCCCACCAGCATGTGGAAGCCGTCGATCTCGCCGCGCAGCTCGCGCTTCACCTTCCCGTCCGCCGCCACGCCCAGGACACCGACCTCGCGCCCCGGGCTGGGCTGCAGCGACGTCGGCAGCCGGCGGACGCCCGCACGCACGAACGCCGGCAGCCGCCGGACCACGTCCAGCGCCGCCACCTTCGGCGACGCCTGGGTGATCCAGATGAGCCCGTCCGTGCCCGTCGAGATGTTGTCCGGGAAGCCCCACAAGCCGTCGACGAAGACGTCCGACCGGCCGTCGGGAAGCCACACCCGCGACACCCGGCACGCGCCCGTCTCCGCCACCGCCACGAACGACTCGTCCGGGGCCAGCGCCACGCCGTTCGCGAACTGGAGGCCGTCCAGGAGCAGGTCGATCGAGCCGTCCGGGGAGCGGCGCAGCAGGCGGCCGCCCGCCGTCTGCTCGATCAGGTCGTCGCGCCAGTTGTCGATGCCGAAGCGGCGGGAGGAATCCGTGAAGTAGATCGTGCCGTCCGCGGCCACCGCCGCGTTGTTGCAGAACACGAAGTCCAGCCCCAGCGCGGAAGTCGCCAGCACCGAAGGCGAACCGCCGGACAGCGGGACCACCAGCAGCCCGGCCCGCGCGTCGCAGATCAGCAGCTCGTCTTCGCCGTACAGCTCCAGCCCGAGCGGGCGGCCGCCCGTGTCGGCGATGACGTCGATGCGCTGCCCGTCCGGCGACAGGCGCAGGATCCGGCCGTCGTCGACGCCGGTGTAGATCCGGCCCTCGGCGTCGACCACGACGTCCTCCGGGCCGTGGCCGTTCACCGGGTGCAGCGTGACCTCGCCGAACCGCATCGGGTGCCTCCTAGCGATAGGTGAGCAACGAGGCCGCGTCCGCCTCGAAGTGCGGGTGCTCGTTGAACGACAGCAGCGTGACGCCGCCGCGCCCGGACACCAGCTTGGTGATGCCGCCGTTGACCGTGACGCGGTTGAGCTTGAGCAGTCCCGTCTCCGGGGTGCCCATCAGCAGCCCGCAGATCGTCGCGATCACGCCGCCGGAGGTGAACACGACCGCGTGCTCGCCCTTGCCCAAGGACGCCACCAGGTCGGCCAGCGCGGACCGGCACCGGGCGAGGAACGCGGGCCACGTCTCGGCGCACGGCCCGCCGTCGCCCGCCGACGTCCACGCGGTCAGGGCCGCGTCCAGGACGCCCTGGTAGGCCCGCGAATCCTCCTGCGGGGCCCCGCCGGCGTGGTGGCGTGCGATGTCGACGTGGTCGTACTCGTTCCAGCGCGGGTCCTCGACCACCGGGACGTCGCTGCCCAGCACCTTCAGCGCGGTCGCCGCGGTGTCGCGCTGCCGGGCCAGCGTTCCGGACCGGACCTGGCTGAAGGAGACGGCGCGCCGCAGCAGTTCCGCACCGACCACAGTGGACTGCTCGAAGCCGCGCGGGGACAGCGCGTCGTAGTCGGAAGCGCCGAACGACGCCTGGCCGTGCCGGACCAGGTAGATCGCGCCCACTACACGCTCCCCTTCGCGATGATCTCGCGGCAGCGCCAGTCCAGGTAGTTGACGAACTGCCAGAAGTCCTTGAACGCCGGGTTGCGGGTGCCGCCGTCGCGGTAGCGCCGGTACAGCTGCTGCAGCACCGCGGCGAGCCGGAACAGGCCGTAGACCTCGTAGAACCGCCAGTCGCCGACCACGAGCCCGGTCTTCTCGGCGTAGCGCGTGACGAACTCCTCGCGGGTGAACATGCCGGGCAGGTGAGTCGGCTGGCGGCGGCTGGTGTGCATGACGTCGTCGTCGCCGGCCTGGACCCAGTAGGCGAGCATGCTGCCCAGCTCCATCAGCGGGTCGCCGAGGGTGGCCATCTCCCAGTCGAGGACGCCGGTGATGTTCAGCGTCGCCGGGCCGTCGAGCACCAGGTTGTCGAGGCGGTAGTCGTTGTGGATCAGGCAGATCTTGACCTCGCCGGGCTGGTTCGCCGCCAGCCACGCGCGCACCTCGGCGAAGTCGCCGACGTTGTCCGTGCGCGCCGCCACGTACCGGTCGGACCAGCCGCGGAGCTGCCGCTCGACGTACCCGGCGCCCTTGCCGAGGCCGGCCAGCCCGGCCTTCTCGACGTCGACGGCGTGCAGGTCCACCAGCCGGTCGACGACCCTGCCGGACAGCTCGCGGGCCTGCTCCGGCGTCAGCGTCATCCCCGGCGGCAGGTCGCCGCGCAGGATCAGGCCGTCGAGCTTCTCCATGACGTAGAAGTCGCCGCCGAGCACGGCCGGGTCGTCGCCGAAGGCCACCATCCGCGGCACGTACGGGAACACCGGCTTCAGCGCGTGCTGCACGCGGTACTCGCGCCGCATGTCGTGCGCCGACGCCGCTTTGTGCCCGGCGGGCGGGCGGCGCAGGATCAGCTCGCGGTCCGGGTAGGTCAGCAGGTACGTCAGGTTGGACGCGCCGCCGGGGAACTGCCGGACCTGCGGCGGTGCGTCGCCGAGGCCCTCGACCTTCGCGCTGAGCCAGGCGTGCACCGCTTCCGCGTCGAAGGCGTCCTCCGCGCGGACCTCGACCGGGGCGTTCACGCGAACCTCCGCAGCAGCGCGGCCGGCACCACGCGCATGACGACGCTCAACGGCACCCACGGCCAGGCCGGGACGTAGGCGCGGCGCGGTTCGGCCTCGATCGCCTTGGCCAGCGCCCTGGCCCCGGTCTCGGCCTTGCCCAGCAACGGGTTCCGGCCGATCCGGTCGTTCATCTCCGACTCGATGTAGCCGGGCCGGACATCGGTGACGGCGATGCCCTTGCGCTTCAGCTCGATCCGGGTGCCGTCGACGAACGCCGAGATCCCGGCCTTCGAAGCGGCGTACGCGGTCAGTTTGCCCGGGAACGGGCGAAGCGCACTGAAGGAGGAGATGACGGCGAGGTGGCCGGCGCCCTGCTCGCGGAAGATCCCGGCGGCGGCCTCGATCTGGGCGGCGGCCGCGACGAAGTTGACCTCGAGGGTCTGGCGGTTGGCGTCGAACCGGCCGGTGCCGACCCGCTGCCCCTTCCCGAGCCCGGCGTTCACAATCACCCGGTCGAGGGACCCGAGCTCGGCGCGGAACTCCTCGAAGACGGCGAACACGCGGTCGTGCTCGGTGACGTCGAGGGTGCGGATGACGACCTTGATCCCCGGGTGCCGGGCGGTCAGCTCGGCGGCCAGTTTCTCGAGCCGCTCGGTGCGGCGCGCGCACAGCGCGAGGTTGCGCCCCTTCGCCGCGAACTGGCGGGCCATTCCTTCGCCCAACCCGCTGCTGGCGCCGGTGATGAGGATGTTCTGCCGGAGCGTCATGCCCGGGATGCTACCCGGTGGTAACAAGACCGGTGGCCCGGCGCTGGGGGCGTCGCCGGGCCACCGGTCATCGCGCGGCCACCTCGGCCGGTCGCACAACTCGGCCGGGTGAACCGGAGCCGGAACCGCTCGCGCGGCCGGTCACACCTGCGCCCGGGTGAGCCGTGAGGGGAGGCGGTGCCACCGGCGCAGGCAAGTCATACAAGCGCGTCGCCCCAGGCCGGGGCAATGGTTCACAGTTGCCAGTACTAGCCCGTTCGCCCGAGTGGCGGCCCCGGCGGCACGGCCGAAGAGGGGCGCGGAGACCGCGCGGAAAACTGCTAACGTGCTCCGTGTCGGGGATCGTCGGGGGACGGCATGGGGCGGGTCGGGATTTCAGCGATGGCGGGCAGCGTGACGGGTGACGGCCAAGAGAGCGGCCGCACCGAATTCGCCATCCGGCTGCGCGCGGCCATCGCCACCAGCGGGCTGTCGCTCGACCGGATCCAGGCGCGGCTGCGGGCCCGCGGCGTCGTCATCAGCGTGACCGCGCTCAGTTATTGGCAGTCGGGCAAGAGACAGCCGGAGCGGCAGAGCTCGCTTTCGGCCGTCCGCACGCTCGAAGAGATCCTCGACGTCCCGGCCGGTTCCCTGCTCGGGCTGCTGCCCCCGCCCCGGCCCCGCGGCGGCGCGGGGAAGCGGCATGCCGGCGCCGAGCCGATGTCGTTCCCGCGCGAGGTGCTCCAGCCGCTGCTGGAGAAGGTCGGCGCGCCGCACGCCCTCGACCGCCAGCAGCCGCTGAGGATGGTCGGGCTGCACGACCTGTGCGAGATCGCCGCCGACGGCGGGCAGCGGGCGGTGACCGCGCGGGCGGTGTTCCAGGCGGTCGCGGACGGCCAGGACCGCTGGCTCCTGGTCTACACCCAGGACGACCCGGCGGCGGGCGTGCCGGAGCTGCACGCGGTGCGCAACTGCCGGGTCGGCCGCGCCGAGACCGACGAGGCACACGGCCTGCTCGTCACCGAACTGCTCTTCGACCAGCCGATCAACCGCGGCGAGACGCACCTGATCGAGTACACCCTGACCAACGGCGGGCCGCCGTACCCGGAGTGCCGCAACACGCACTACCGCGAGTTCCGCCGCCCGGTGCGGGAGTACCTGCTGGAGGTCCGGTTCGCCCCGGGAACGGCACCGGACCGCTGCTGGCAGTACTCCCGCGACGGCGCGAACGGCACCCTCGCCCGGCGGGCGCTGAAACTCGACGGTGCGGACGGGGTGCACGCGGTGACGTTCGACTTCGGCCCGGGCGTCTTCGGCATCGACTGGGACTGACTCAGCCGAGGCGGGCCGCCGCCAGCGTCGCCAGTTCCGTGCGGTTCGCGATGTCGAGCTTCGCGTACACGTGCGCCAGGTGCGTCTTCACCGTGCCGCGGCTCATGAACAGCCGGGTGCCGATCTCCGGGTTCGTGCAGCCCTCCGCCGCCAGCTTGACCACCTCCAGTTCGGTCGGGGTCAGGCTGCCCCAGCCGCTCGACGGGCGACCGCGACTGCCGCGGGTGCGGCGCACGAACGCCACCACGTCGTCGAGGCCCATCGGCGGCTCGGCGGTCGCCAGGCCGAGCGCGTCCAGCTCCGCCTGCGCGAACGGGCGGCGCGGCACCCCCAGCGAGGCCCGGGCCTGCGACGCCGACACCAGCACGCGACCGGCGTCCCCGGCACGGCCGGAGCGGGCGAGCAGCGAAGTCAACGCGTCCAAGCTGGACAAGACACCCAGCCGGAGGCCGTGGTCGAGGCGCAGGGTCAGCGCCTCGTGGTGCAGCTCGGCCGCCTCGGCCGGCTCCGCCAGGTACCCCTGCTCGTCCAGGGCGTCCGCCAGTGACGACGGCTGCGACCAGCGGCGAGTGAGCTCGACGGCGGTGGCCAGCACCGCCGCGGCCTCCTCGGGACGGCCCAGCGCGCGCAGGAGAGCGCCGCGTTCGGGCAGGCCCTGCGCGGCCATGTACGTGCCGGGCACGCTTTCGCGCTCGAACCAGCGCAACGCGGTTTCGAAGTCGCCTCGCCGCCAGTGCAGCTCGCCCAGCACGCCGGCCATGCCCGGGACGAAGACGTCACCGGCCGTCTCGACCAGCCTCAGGAACGGTTCCATCACGCGGAACCCCGCGTCGACGTCCCCCGCCGCGCAGTGCACCAGCGCCAGGCGGCACAACGTCGTGTTCACGCGGTGGAAGTCCCGCAGCGGCGCGGCGACTTCGACGGCCTGCGAAGCGAGTTCACGCGCCCGCCGCAGGTCCGCCGCGGCCAGCGCGCTCGCCGACTGCACACTGAGGACGGTCGAGGCGAGCCCTCGGTCGCCGCGGCGAAGGAGTCCTTCGGCCGCTTCGGCGAGCAGCGGCGCCGCTTCGTCGTGGCGGTCGCGGGCGGTCCGGATGATTCCGCGCAGCATCAACGCGCTGTCCCGCGCGAAGCCGTCGGCTTCCGTTCCGGCTTCGACGGCGAGGTCCCACGCGGTGTCCAGGTCTGTGTACAGGTGGCCGAGGGCGGTCAAGGTGAGGCATCGCGCGCGCAGGCCCGCTTCGCCCAGCTCGGTGGCGAGCTCCAGGCCCTGCCGCGCGGCTTCGACGTCGAACGGCGCCGTCGTGTCCGCGACCAGGCCCATCCCGGTCAGCAGCCGGGCCTGCAGCCGCGTCCGGTCGTCCGGGCGGCGGGCCACCGCGCGCTTGAGGTACGCCAGGCCTTCGTGGCCGCGGCCGTGGGAGTTCCACAGCCACGCGACGGCGGCGGCGAGCCGACGGCCCCGGGCCGGATCTTCCTGCGCCAGCCCCCATTCCAGGGCCGCGCGCAGGTTGTCGCGCTCGGGCTCGACCCGGGCCCGCCAGGCGTCCTTGTCGCGGTCGAGGTCGGGTTCGGCGGCCTCGGCCAAGGCCAGGTAGTGGTCGAGGTGGCGGTCCCGGACGGCGTCGGTCTCCCCCGCCTCGGCCAGCCGGGCGGCCGCGTACTCGCGGAGCGTCTCCAGCAGCCGGTAGCGGCCGTCTTCGGCCAGGACCAGGGACTTGTCGACGAGCCTGCCGAGCGCGGGCAGCACGGCCGCGCCGCCCGCCGCGTCCAGGGTGAAGCCGCCGGCGAACACCGCGAGCCGCCGGAACACCGCGCGGTCTTCCCGGTCGAGCTGGTCGTGGCTCCACGCGATCGAGCCTTCGAGGGTCCGCTGGCGCTCCGGCACGCCGCGCGGACCGCGGGTCAGCAGCGCGAACCGGTCCCCGAGGCCGGCGTCGATCTGGTGCGGGGTCAGGGTTCCGAGCCACGCCGCGGCCAGTTCGACGGCCAGCGGGATGCCGTCGAGCCGGGTGCAGATCGACCGGACGGCGGCCGCGCTCGAGGCGTCCAGGGTGAACAGCGGCCGGACCGCGCCCGCGCGCTCGACGAACAGCGCGACGGCGTCCTCGACGCCCAGCGGCGGCACCCGCCACACCGTCTCCCCCGGCACGCCGAGCGGCTCCCGGCTGGTCGTCAGCACCGCGACCTCGGGGCAGGACCGCAGCAGCTCGACCGCGACCGCGGCGGCGCCGTCGAGGACGTGCTCGCAGTTGTCGAGGCAGAGCAGGACGCGCCGGTCGCGCAGGTGGGTCACCAGCGACCGGACGGCGCCGACGTGCGGCTCGACCGGCACCCCGAGGGTCGCGGCGACCAGTTCGGCGGCTTCGGCGGGCGCGGGGTCGAGTTCCACCCACCACACGCCGTCGGGCCATCGCCCGGCCGCGGCGGCGGCGACCTGCGCCGCCAGCCGGGTCTTGCCACTGCCGCCGGGCCCGGCCAGCGTGACGAGCTGTCCCCCGGCAAGCCGCCGCTCGAGCTCGGCGGCTTCGGTTCCGCGGCCGACGAAGCCGGTCAGCTGCACGGGGAGGTTGTTCGGGGTCGTGTCGAGCGAGCGCAGCGGGGCGGGTTGGCCGCCGAGCTGGAAGATCCGCTCGGGGCCGGTGAGATCGGGCAGCCGGTGGACGCCGAGGTCGTGCAGCGGCTCGCCCGGCAGTTCGGCGGCGGCGCGCGCGGAGACGAGCGTGCGGCCGTCGGCCAGCTCGCGCAGGTGCCGGCAGCGCCGGACGGCGGGACCGGTGGGGGTGCCGTCTTCGCGGAGCAGCACTTCGCCGGTGTGGACCGCGGCTGGTCCGCCGGTCAGGGTCGCCAGCGCCTCTTCGGGCGTCGCGAAGACAGCCGGGGGTTCGTCACCGGCGCACAGGATGGTTACCGTGCCCGCGGGCACGAGGTTCGTCTCGCTCATCGCCCGGCCAGTCTGCCAGCGAATCTCGGCCAGGTGGCAGATGTCCGCGCCACCGCCGCCTGCGACCTTCGACCTCGTGGACACGTTCGAAGAGCTGCTGGCTCGCTGGCGCGACGCCGAAACCCGTGGCGACGGCGCTGCGTCGTTGCTGGCCGCCGACTTCCGCGGTGACGGCCCCGACGGGCGGGTGCTCGACCGCGACCACTGGCCCGGCCGGGCACCGGCAGCGGCGTTCCGGTGGACCCGGCTGGAGGTGACCGCCGCCGTCGGCGTCGCGACCGGGCACCGCGACGGCGTCGCCTGCACGGTGGTCGCCGAGCGCCGCGAGGGACTTTGGCGGATCGTCAACGTCCAGCGTGGCTCATGAAAGCTTGGTCCGGAGCACCTTTCCGGTGGCGTTGCGGGGCAGCTCGTCCAGGAATTCGACGTCCCGCGGCACCTTGTAGCGGGCCAGGTTCGCCTTGACGTAGTCGCGGATCTCGTCGGCGTCCAGCTTCGCGCCTTCGGCCCGCACCACGAACGCCTTCAGCCGCTGCCCGAACTCCGGGTCCTCGACGCCGATCACCGCCGCCTCGATCACGTCTTCGCGCTCGACCAGCAGGTTCTCCACCTCGATCGGGAACACGTTCTCGCCGCCGGAGACGATCATCTCGTCGTCGCGGCCGTCGATGAACAGCAGGCCGTCTTCGTCGAAGTGGCCGACGTCGCCGCTGGAGAGCAGGCCGTCGATGATCTCCTTGTGCCGTCCGTCGGTGTAGCCGCCGAAGCTGAGCCCGCTGCCGACGAACACCCGGCCGGTCACGTTCGGCTCGGTGATCTTCCGGCCCTTTTCGTCGTACAGAGCCACCTTGCAGCCGACCGGCGCGCGGCCGACCGTGCCCGGCGCCTTCGCCCAGTCCTCCGGTGTCGCGACCGTGGCCACCGCGACCTCGGTCGAGCCGTAGAGGTTGTGCACGACCGGGCCGAACGCCTCGTTCGCCCGGTTGCCCAGGTCCGGCGAAAGGGCCGAACCGGCGACGAAGATGATCCGCAGCGCCGACGTGTCGTACTTCTCGCGGACGTCCTTCGGCAGGTCGACGATCCGCTGCAGCATGGTCGGCACCAGCACCAGCGCGGTGCACTTGTGCTCGGCGACGCCGCGCAGCGCCTCTTCGGGGTTGAACTTGCGCCGCATCACGACCTTCGAGCCGAGCGCGAAGGACAGGATGAACTGCGAGAGGCCGGTGCCGTGGAACAGCGGCGCGCCCATGTAGGTGGCCTCGTTCGAACGCAGCGGGATCCGGTCGAGGAACTGCGCCGACGCCAGCGCGGAGGTGTGCGGCCGCGGCGCGCCCTTCGGCGTGCCGGTGGTGCCGCTGGTCAGCAGCACGAAACCGCCCGGTTTGGCCGGCGCGGGCCAGGGCCGGTCGTCGGTGCTGGCGATGATCTCGTCGAGCACCGGGACGGTCCGGTCGGTCAGGTCGGAGCCCGGGTCGACCCAGGCGAGGTAGCGGTCGACACCGTCGGGGATCGCGTCGAGCAGGCCGGTGAACTCCTGGTCGTAGACGAGCGCGGTGACGCCTTCGCGCTTGGCCACGTCGGCCAGCTGCGGCTTCGCGAAGCCGGTGTTCATCAGCAGCAGCCGGACGCCGAGCTTGCCGGACGCGGCCATCGTGATGACCAGGCCGCGGTGGTCGCGGCAGAGCGCGGCGACCACCTGGCCGGGCCGGATGCCGCGCTCGGACCAGGCCCTGGCCAGCGCGTTCGACTGGTCGTCGAGCTGCTTGTAGGTGAGCGGGCCGAGCTCGTCGACGATGCCGACGGCGGCCGGGTCGCGGCGCGCGGAGATGTGGTTGGCGCCGGCGAACGGGCCGAACTTCCGCAGCGCGACCAGCGACCGCACGCCCTCGTCGAGTCTCGGGAAGGGGACGAGGCCCGCCCGCCGCATCACGTCGACGCTGCGCACCGTGTCGGTCACCTTGTCCGCCACCGTGGTGGCGAGCGCGACCAGGCTCATCCAGGCACCTCCGTTGCTGCGGGGAAGAGAGCCCACGCCGACGGCTGGCGTACCGGCGGTATGGGAGCTACCGGAGAGTAAACCAACCGTGCGCCGAACGCACCAGCCCGGAAACTGTCGGTGGTGGTCGGCATGATGTCCCAGTGCAGGTGATCGCCGGGCGAGAGGAGGACGGGAGCTTCACCGTGCACACGTCGACGTCGACGGTGGATGGCCTGGACGAGGCGGGTTTCGCGGAGCTGGCACGGGAGCTGGAGGCGTCGCTGGCGCCGAGGTGGGTGTTCCCGTCGGTCGAGCGGACGTACCCGGTGCTGATGGCGGCCGGGCTGCGGGTGCGCCGCTGCTACGACCTCGAGCTGGCCGAGGGGCTGCTGCTGGCGTACGAGGGCGCCGAGGAGCAGTCACGAAGCCTGCGCGCGGCCTGGGCCAGGGCAAACGGCGAAGACCCGCCACCGGACTCGGCGGCCGTCGAGCTGGCGCAGCCGACCCTGTTCGAGACGAGGGTGCCGACACTGCCCGAGGGCGTGACGGTCGTCACGGCGGTGCGGCGCGTCCTCGCCGAGCAGCAGCGGCGGGTGGCGGCGACCGAGCACCCGGACCGGATGCGGCTGCTGCTGGCCGCGGAGTCGGCGAGCGCGCTGGCCGCCGCCGAGATGTCGGCCGACGGGCTGCCCTGGCGCGCCGACGTGCACGAGGAGCTGCTGGCTTCGCGGCTGGGCCCGCGGGTGCCTGCCGGGCAGCGGCCGAAGGCGCTGGTCGAGCTGGCGGCGAAGATCAGCGAGGCGTTCGGCGGGCGGCCGGTGAACCCGGACTCGCCGCCGAGCGTGGTCCGGGCGCTGGCGCGCGAGGGGATCGAGGTGCCGTCGGCGCGGAAGTACCTGCTGCGCGGCATCGACCACCCGGCCGTCGGGCCGCTGCTGGAGTACAAGGAGCTGTCGCGGCTGTTCACCGCGAACGGCTGGGCGTGGCTCGAAGAGTGGGTCGCCGAGGGCCGCTTCCGCCCGCACTACGTCGTCGGCGGGGTGGTGTCCGGGCGGTGGGCCAGCCGCGGCGGCGGGGCGCTGCAGATCCCGAAGGTGCTGCGGACGTGTGTCCGCGCGGACCCGGGCTGGAAGCTGGTGGTGGCCGATGCGGCCCAGCTGGAGCCGCGGGTGCTCACGGCGTTGTCGGGCGACCGCCGGCTGGCCGACGTCGCGGCGGCGACGGACCTGTACGCCCGGCTGGGCGAGGCGCTGTTCTCCGGCGCCCGCTGGGTACCGGCGGCCGACGACGACCGCGATGACAGGGCCCGGGCGAAGATCGCGATGCTGTCGGCGATGTACGGGGGCACGTCCGGGGAGGCGGGGCCGCTGCTGGGGTTGCTGCGGCAGCGCTTCCCGGACGCGGTGTCCTACGTGGAGCGTGCGGCGCAGGCGGGCGAGCGCGGCGAGCGGGTCCGGTCCCGGCTGGGCCGCACGTCCCCGGCGCCGTCGGCGGCCTGGCGGGCGTTGACGGGCGGCCTGGCTTCCGACGAAGCGGCAGAGCTGAAGGCCCGCCGGGCGTCACGCGGCTGGGGCCGGTTCACGCGCAACTTCGTGGTCCAGGCCAGCGCGGCGGACATGACGGCGGTGATGCTGGCAACCCTGCGCACCCGGTTGCCGTCACCCGCCCACCTGGTGTTCTTCCAGCACGACGAGGTGATCGTCCACACCCCGGCCGCCCTGGCCCCCGCTGTTTCCCAGGCCATCGAGGAGTCGGTTTCCGAGGCGGCCCGCCTCCTGTTCGGCCCGGCCTGCCCGGTCCGCTTCCCGATGCAGACCGCCGCGGTCGACACCTACGCCGACGCCAAATAGCCGAACCCCGCCGGACGACACGCGTACCCGGAAAGACGACACGCGTACCCAGGTGGACGACACGGCTCAAGCCGGCCGGCTGGGCCGTGTCGTCCGTCCAGGTACGCGTGTCGTCCGTCCAGGCACGCGTGTCGTCCGTTGGGCTACGGGAACATCGGGAGGGACTGGGTCCCGACGTCCTGGTTCGGCAACGTCTTGCCCGGGTTGCCGCGGAAGTCGGTCCACGCCGGGTGCAGCTTGAAGTCCGCGCCGACCGCCGCGGCCGTGTAGTCGCCGATGAACACGCCCTGCAGCTCCTTGCCCGTCTCCGCTCCCGTCGAGACGAACTGGACCTGCGGGTTCGCCGTCTGCGTGGTGATCCTGCGCAGCGGGGACAAGCCGTCGCCCCAGCCGGTTGCGTACGCGTAGTCCAGCCCGATGCCGTTCGGGTCGTACGCGCGCGTGTACGACGTGACCGCGACCCGCCCGCCGAACGCCGCGACCGCCGGGAACACCTCGTCGGCGCCCGTGCCGACCTTCACCGGCGTGGACCAGCCGTGCCGGCCGTCGGAGCCGCTCAGGAAGGCGTCGCCGTTCGTCTTCACCGACTCGCCGTCGCGGTACGTTCCGTTGCGGTCGTCGGCCCAGGTCACCCACAGGTGGTCCGTGACGCGGTCGTACGTCAGCTGCGGGAAGCTGTTGACGCGGAAGTTCTCGCCGGTCAGCGCGTTGTTGGCGACGTCTTCGTCCACCGGGAAGTCGAAGTCGAGCGCCACTTCGGTGTGCCGGAACGTCCGGCCGCCGTCACGGGACGTCGCCACGACCACCGCGTCGTGGTCGGCCGGCTGGTCGCACGCCGCCGTCGCGCACACCGACGTCTCGTACGCCACCTGGAGCGTCCCGTCGCGGGTGACGACCGGGTTCGAGCCACTGCCGAACGGCGTGATCCCGCCGTGGAACCCGGTCAGCGACGGCGAAATCCGCCGCAACGGCGACCACGTCCGGCCGAAATCGCGGGACTTCGACAGCACGATCGGCGACTCGACGAACGCGCCGGCGGAGTCGTAGGTGAACTGCGTCCAGGTCACGTAGACGTCGCCGGTCACCGGGTCGGCGGCGATCCACTCCTTGTCGTTGAAGATGTTCGCCGGCGTCGGCGTGCCCGCCGGCGTGACGCCGTCGAGGTGCAGGATGGCCGGGTCGCCGAAGCTGCGGCCGCCGTCGTGCGACACCGACACCGCGATGCCGCTGGCGAGCTGCTGGTCGTCGGGCACCGCGGCACGGCTGAAGACCAGCGTCGCGTAGTACACGGTGCCGTGCGGCCCGAACGCGATCGCCGGGTCACCGGCGGCGTCCATGTAGGACAGTGGCGCGGCCGCTCCGGTCGGGTAGTCCAGGTGCGGCAGCTGGACGTTCGCCCAGGTCCGGCCGCCGTCGAACGACGTGTAGGCGAAGCCGCCGGAGTCGTTGCGGGCCTCGCGGGTGTTGTACAGCCGGTAGTCGTTCGACCCGGCGACGATGTTGCGCGGGTTCTCCGGGTTGACGGCGATGGTGGTCTCGTTCTGGGCCGTGCTGCAGCCGGTCTGGCTGCCGGTCGGCACGATGGTGTCCCCGTCGATGACGTCGGTGTTCGGCGCGAGCGGCCGGTACGGGTTGGGCTTGCCGATGTAGGTCTGGCAGAGCGCGGACAGCGCGGGGTCGTCGCCGTCCTCCTCTTCCTCCTCGGCGAACTGCTCCTTGAGCAGCGGATTCGGCACGTCGTGCCGGGCCTCTTCGGCGAGCCGCTGCTTGCCGGCGTGCGGGTTCACCGGCAGCGGCGAGCCCCCGGTGGTCGCGTGCGCGGCGGGCGCGAAGACGAACGGCAAGAGGAGCGCGGTGCAGGCGACGGCGATTCTTCGCCTGGCGGACGAAACACCCAAGGACATCGGAAAGTCCTTTCCCGGTAGGGTCTCCAGCCGCCCCAGGCTTGTCCGGCGGGCGAACGCGGTCAACCGACGGAAGTTCGAAGCCGGACATTCCGGTTCTTCGGTAATTTGACACAATGATCGACTACGGCTTGGACCTGTCCGCGGTGCCGCGCGACCAAGCGCGGCCCGACCTGGTGGCCGAAGGCGAGGAACTCGACGCCCTCGTCTCGGCGGCGCCCGACTGGACCCGCCCGGCCCCGGCGGCGAAACCTGGACATGGGACCCGGCCGGCGCCGCGCAGCGGATCCAGGGCAGCGCGCTCGGCTTCTGCCTCCGGGTCACCCATCGTCGTCCGCTCGCCGAAAACCGGCCTCACCGCGGTCGGCGAAGACGCGCGGAAGTGGCTGGAAGTCGCCCAGGTGTTCCTCTAGCCGAGTGCGTCGTCGATCGCTTTCGTGATCCGCTTCAACGACACCGGGTGCGCCGTCCCCAACGTCTGGGCGAAGAACGAAACCCGCAGCTCCTCGATCATCCACCGCACCTCGGTCAGCGCCGGGGACGACGTGCCCGGTGGCAGGGACGCCACCGCGTCGGCGTACTCGCGCTGGATCCACGCGATGTCCGCCGTCCGTTGCAGGTCGCGCGTCGGCTCCGAAACCAGTTTCTCCAGCCTGCGGGAAATCCCCTGCAGATAACGCACTACGTGCCGCAGCCGCGATGCGCCCGTCTCCGTCACGAAACCCGGGTACACCAGCGCCTCCAGCTGGGCGCGGATGTCCGCCAGGGAGTCCGCCGGGCCGCGGGCCGACGACAGCTGGACCTCGACGTCGTTCGCCGCCCGGAGGATCTTCTCCACGTCCGTCAGCACCGCCAGGACTTCCGGGTGCAGCCCCTCGCGCACCTTCGACAGCAGCACCTGGAAGCCGGCCTCGTCGAACGCCGGGCCGCCGGCGGCCACCATCAGGGCGTCCACCGCGCAGTCGACGCAGTCCTCGAGCAGGGCGGCCACACTGCCGTGCGGGTTGCGGTTCAGCACCAGCTTCGACGAGTTGGACAGCGACCGGGTGATGAACTTCATCGGCGAGTTCAGGTTCAGCCGCAGCATCCGCCGCGTGCCCGCCCACATCGCGTGCTGCTGCTGCTCCGGCGTGTCCAGCAGCCGCACGGCCACCGACGCGCCTTCGTCCACCAGCGCCGGGTACGCCTTGACGTCGTGGCCGCGCTGCTTCGACTCGAAGACGTGCGGCAGCGACCCGAACGACGGCTTCGTCAGCCCCGCCTTCTCGAGGCTGTTGGCCGCCTTGGAGATCGTCTCCCGGACCTTCGGCGCCAGCCGCCGCTGCAGCTCGGAAACGTCCTTGCCCTCGGCCACCCGACGACCCCGCTCGTCGACCACGCGGAACGTCATCTTCAGGTGGTCCGGCACCGAAGACAGGTCCCAGTCCGCGTACGGCACCGTGATGCCGCGCAAGGCCCGCAGCTCGCGGCCGAGCACCTCCAGCAGCGGACCGTCCACAGGCGACACTCGCGAAAGGACTTCCCGCGCGGTGTCCGGCGCCGGGACGAAGTTGCGGCGCAACGCCTTCGGCAGCGACTTGATCAGCTGGGTCACCAGCTCCGCGCGCAGGCCCGGCACCTGCCAGTCGAACCCGTCCGGCGTCACCTGGTTCAGCACCGGCAGCGGGACGTGCACGGTGACGCCGTCGGCGTCCGCGCCCGGCTCGAACTGGTAGGTCAGCTTGAAGACCTGCGCGTCCTGCGTCCACGAGTCCGGGTAGTCGCCCTCGCGGACGCTGCCCGCCGACTCGTTGATGAGCATGGACTTCTCGAACGACAGCTGATCGGGATCCTCGTGCCGCGCCTTCTTCCACCAGCTGTCGAAGTGGCGCACCGAGACGACGTCCGCCGGGACGCGCGCGTCGTAGAACTCGTACAGCGTCTGGTCGTCGACCAGGATGTCGCGCCGCCGGGCGCGGTTCTCGAGGTCCTCGACCTCCTCGAGCAGCGCCCGGTTTTCGGCGAAGAAGTGATGGCGCGTCTGCCAGTCGCCCTCGACCAGCGCGTGCCGGATGAACAGCGCCCGCGACATCTCCGGGTCGATCCGGCCGTAGTTGACGCGGCGGTCGGCGATCAGCGGGACGCCGTACAGCGTCACCTTCTCGGTCGCGATCACCGCGCCCTGCTTGCGTTCCCAGTGCGGCTCGGAATACGACCGCTTCACGACGTGCTGGGCCAGCGGCTCGACCCATTCCGGCTCGATGCGCGCGTTGACCCGCGCCCACAGCCTCGACGTCTCGACCAGCTCCGCCGACATCACCCAGCGCGGCTGCTTCTTGAACAGCGCCGACCCCGGGAAGACGCCGAAGCGGGCACCGCGCGCACCCAGGTAGTCGCCCTTCGCCGGATCCTTGAGCCCGATGTGCGAAAGCAGGCCGGCGATCAGCGACGTGTGCACGCGCTGCGGGTCGACCGGGGCCGTGTTCGTGTTCAGGGAGATGCCGAGCGGCTTGGCCAGCTGGCGCAGCTGGCTGAAGATGTCCTGCCACTCGCGCAGGCGCAGGTAGTTCAGGTACTCGGTGCGGCACATGCGCCGGAACTGGTTGCCGGACAACGCCTTCTGCTGCTCGGCGACGTACTCCCAGAGGTTCAGGTAGGCCAGGAAGTCCGACGTCGGGTCGGCGAACCGCGCGTGCTGGGCGTCCGCCGCCTGCTGCTTCTCGGCCGGCCGCTCCCGCGGGTCCTGGATGGACAGTGCGGCCGCGATGATCATCACTTCGCGGACACAGCCGTTGCGAGCGGCCTCCAGGACCATCCGGCCCATCCGCGGGTCGACCGGCAGCTGCGCGAGCTTGCGGCCGATGTCGGTGAGGCTGCGGTCGGAACTCGTCGAGGAGAACGCGCCCAGCTCCTGCAGCAGGCCGATGCCGTCGCTGACCTGGCGGCGGTCCGGCGGCTCGACGAACGGGAACGCGGCGATGTCGCCGAGCCCCAGCGACGTCATCTGCAGGATGACCGAGGCCAGGTTGGTCCGCAGGATCTCCGGATCGGTGAACTCGGGCCGGCTCTCGAAGTCCTCTTCGGAATAGAGCCGGATGCAGATGCCGTCGGACGTCCGGCCGCAGCGGCCCTTGCGCTGGTTCGCCGACGCCTGCGACACCGGCTCGATCGGCAGCCGCTGCACCTTGGTGCGGTGGCTGTAGCGGGAGATCCGCGCGGTGCCCGGGTCGACGACGTACTTGATGCCCGGCACGGTCAGCGACGTCTCGGCGACGTTCGTCGCGAGCACCACCCGCCGCCCGGTGTGGGACTGGAAGATGCGCTGCTGCTCGGCCGAGGACAGCCGCGCGTACAGCGGCAGGACCTCGGTGTTGCGGAGGTTCGCCCGGTTCAGCACGTCCGCGGTGTCGCGGATTTCGCGTTCGCCGGAGAGGAACACCAGGATGTCGCCGGGGCCTTCGGCGCACAGCTCCTCGACGGCGTCGAGGATGCCCTGCGTCTGGTCCCGCTCGTCGGCGTCTTCCGAGGGGTCGTCCGGGTCGACCAACGGCCGGTAGCGCACCTCGACCGGGTACGTCCGGCCGGAGACCTCGACGATCGGCGCGTCGTCGAAGTGCTTCGAGAACCGCTCCGGGTCGATGGTCGCCGAGGTGATGATGACCTTGAGGTCGGGACGGCGGGGCAGCAGCTGCTTGAGGTAGCCGAGGATGAAGTCGATGTTGAGGCTGCGCTCGTGGGCCTCGTCGATGATCAGCGTGTCGTACTGGCGCAGCGACCGGTCGGTCTGGATCTCGGCCAGCAGGATGCCGTCGGTCATCAGCTTGACCAGGGTGTCCTGCCCGGACTGGTCGGTGAACCGGACCTTGTAGCCGACGGCGTCGCCGAGCTCGGTCTTCAGCTCGCTCGCGATCCGGTCGGCGACCGTGCGCGCGGCCAGCCGCCGCGGCTGGGTGTGCCCGATCTGGCCGCGGATGCCGCGCCCGAGCTCGAGGCAGATCTTCGGCAGCTGGGTGGTCTTGCCGGAGCCGGTCTCCCCCGCGACGATCACGACCTGGTGCTTGTCGATGGCGGCGGCGATCTCGTCCTTGAGCTTGCTGACCGGCAGCTGCTCGGGGTACTCGATCTTGGGCACGCTCTCGCGCCGCGACTGGACGCGCAGCTCGGCCTTGTCGATGTCGGCGGCGATCTGCGCGAGCACGGAGTCGCGGTTGCGGGCTTTGCGGGCGCCTTCGAGCCGCCGGCGAAGCCGCTGCTCGTCGCGCGGCATCAGCTCGGGCAGGCGCGCTCGCAGCGCGGTGAAGGGGGATGGCTCGGACATTCTCGGTCCAAGGATAGCCGTGCGTGACGAACCGGGCCTCCGAATATCCCGGCTACGTGACCGGCCACACCCTCGGCCCGGCCCAAAGCGCCCCAATGCGGCCTTCGGTGCGTCAGACGCACCCAAGGCCGCCTTGGGGCGCTTGGGCTCAGCCTCAGCCGGGCTGACCGGGCTGCTGCGGCGGCTGGGCCTGCTGGACCGGCGCCTGCTGCGGCACGGCCTTGGCGCGGCTCAGCGCCACCGAGCCGCCGATCAGCGCGAGCCCGGCCACGCCGAGGACGATGCCGAAGACCGGCTGCATGTCGCTGGCCCAGGACAGGATCCGGAACTCGTAGTCGAACTGCTCGAGGACGATGGTGCCGAAGCCGAGCACGGCGCACAGCACGCCGATCCGCATCATGATCGAAGACATGGGAAAACCCCTCGTGAAAGGACTGGTGGAACCATCGGTCCGTCCCCGAGCGGCCGTGGCGAAGCAGAACCGTAGCCGCCGCGGATCACCCTGTCGCCGGAATTCCCGATTCGTTACCTCACGTCCGCTGCAGCGAGTCCGGGCCCAGGTCGGCGAGCGTGCGGTGGCCGGACAGGCCCATCGTCAGGTCGAAGTCCGCCAGCAGGCTCCGCAGGACGTGGCGCACGCCGTCCTCGCCCGCGTGGGCCAGGCCGTACACCCACGGGCGGCCGACCAGCACCGCCCTGGCCCCCAGCGCGAGCGCCTTGAGGACGTCGGCGCCGGTGCGGATGCCCGAGTCGAACAGCACCTCCATCCGGTCGCCGACCGCCGCGACGATGCCGGGGAGGGCTTCCAGCGCGCCGATCGCGCCGTCGACCTGGCGGCCGCCGTGGTTCGAGACCACGATGCCGTCCATGCCCGCCTCCGCCGCGCGGCGCGCGTCGCCGACGTGCTGGATGCCCTTGAGCACGATCGGGCCGTCCCAGTGCTCGCGCAGGAACGGCAGCTGGTCCCACGTGCGGTCGGTGCCGGTGAGCATGCCGATCCACCGCAGGATCGCCATGTTCGGGTCGTCTTCCGGCGTCTTCTCCAGCAGGCCGCGGAACACCGGGTCGGTGAACGGCACGGCGCAGCCCTCGCCCTTGAGGAACGGCAGGTACGCCTGGTCCAGATCGGACGGTCGCCAGGCCAGCGTCCAGGTGTCGAGGGTGACGACCAGCGCGGTGTAGCCGGCCTTCTTCGCCCGGGTCAGCAGGCTCGCGCAGACGTCCGCGTCGCCGGGCCAGTACAGCTGGAACCAGCGCGGGCCGTCGCCGTTGGCCGCGGCGACGTCCTCGATGCCGGTCGACGACGCCGTGGACAGGATGAACGGCAGCCCGAGCGAGGCGGCCGCGCGGGCGGTCGCGGACTCCGCGTCCGGGTGCACGATCGACTGGACGCCGACCGGCGCGACGGCCACCGGCGCGGGCAGCCTGCTGCCGAGCACGGTCGTGGCCAGGTCGCGGTCGGTGGCGCCGGTCAGCATCCGGGGCACGACCCGCCAGCGGTCGAACGCCTCGCGGTTGGCGCGGGCGGTCGCGCCGGAGCCGGCCGCGCCCGCGACGTAGGAGAACGGCCCGGGCGCCAAGACCTCGCGCGCCGACGCTTCGAGCTTCGTCGCGTCGGTCGAGCACGGCGGCAGCTGACCACCGAGTCCCTGCAGGTAGATCTCGTTCTGGTAGCTGCCGAAGCGTTCGGTCACGGTTGCCTCCTCGCGTTCGAGGGGGCACTGTACCCGCCGGTGGTTCACCCGGCGCCAGGATGTGACCGGCGGGTAACCTGAGCGCGCCGGCCGCCCACCGAAGGAGCAGACATGCGCGCGTACGACGTGGTCCTGTTCGGCGCCACCGGGTTCACCGGCGGGCTGACCGCCGAGTACCTGGCCCGGCACGCGCCGTCGGACCTGCGCTGGGCGCTGGCCGGGCGCAACCGCGGCAAGCTCGAGGCCGTCCGGGCGCTGCTCACCGAGATCGACGACCGGTTCGGCGCGCTCGACGTGCTCGTCGCCGACTCCGGCGATCCGGCGTCCCTGCGGGCCGTGGCCGAGGCCGCGAAAGTGGTGATCACGACCGTCGGCCCGTACCTGGCGCACGGCGAGCCGCTGGTGGCCGCCTGCGCCGAAGCGGGCACCGACTACGTCGACCTGACCGGCGAAGCCGAGTTCGTCGACCGGATGTACCTGGCGCACGACCGGCGCGCCTGCGAGACCGGCGCGCGGCTGGTGCACGCGTGCGGGTTCGACTCGATCCCGCACGACCTCGGGGCGTGGTTCACCGTTCAGCAGCTGCCCGAAGGCGTGCCGCTGAAGGTCGACGGCTACGTCCGGGCCGGCGGGATGCCGTCGGGCGGCACGTTCCTCAGCGCGCTGACCATCATGTCACGCCTGCCTGCCGGGGCCCGGGCGGCGCGCGAGCGGGCGGCGGCCGAGCCGCGGCCGGCCGGGCGGTTCGCGCGCGCCCCGCTCGGGCGCCCGCACCGGGTCGCCGGGCCGGGCTGGTGGGCGGTCCCGCTGCCGACGATCGACCCCGAGGTGGTCCGCCGCTCGGCGGCGGCGTCCGAGCGCTACGGGCCGGACTTCACCTACCGGCACTTCGCCGCGGTGAAGCACCTGCCGGTGCTGGCCGGCGGCGTGGCCGGAGCGGGCGCCCTGCTCGCCGCGGCGCAGGTCCCCCCGGCCCGGCGGGCGCTGTCCCGGCTGCTGGCGCCGGGCAACGGACCGAGCCCTTCGCGGCGGGCGAGGTCGTGGTTTTCGGTGCGGTTCGTCGGCGAAGGCGGCGGCTCGCGGGTGGTGACGGAGGTGTCCGGCGGCGACCCGGGCTACGACGAGACGGCGAAGATGCTCGCGGAGTCGGCGTTGTGCCTGGCGACCGACGAACTGCCGGAAACGGCGGGCCAGGTGACCACGGCGACCGCGATGGGCGGCGCGCTCGTGGACCGGCTAACCAAGGCGGGCATCCGCTTCACCACCCTCGTGAGTGGTAAGGCGGGTTAGCACAAGCCTTACCACTCACGAGGCTTTTCACGGTTTCACAGTGCCGCAGTGTGAAATTCCGGCGCTGTGATGAATCTTCTGACGGTCTCCTCCCGCGGTTAGCGTCGATCGGGTTCTCCCTTTCCCCTTCGCGTTTTCCCAAGGAGCGTCATGAGATTGCCCCAACGGTTCGCCGCGCTCGGCGGCGCGACGGCGGCGGGCATGGTGGTGGTCGGTATCGCCGTCGCCGCGCCCGCGCAGCCCGCCCCCGTGCCACCGCCGTCCGCCGCGCAGGCACAGGCCAACGCCACCGGCGCCGCCGCCGGCCTGGTCGCCGCCCGCCCCGCCGCCCTGCACGCCGGCAAGCACGACAAGTTCGTCCAGCGGGACGTCCGGTCGGCCGCCGGGCTGTCGTACGTGGTCTACGACCGCACCTACGACGGGCTGCCGGTGATCGGCGGCGACCTGGTCATCGCCACCGACGCCGCCGGCACGGTGAAGACCACGTCCGTCGCGCAGCAGCAGGCGCTCGGGGACCTCGACGTCCACGGCGCGAAGCTCACCGCCGCGCAGGCCGAAGCCGTGGCCCGCAAGCAGCTCCGCGAGCCGAAGAGCCTGCCGGGCGGGCAGCTCGTCGTGGTCGCCGACGGAGCCGGGCGGCTCGCCTACGAGAGCAACGTCGAGGGCACCGACGAACACGGCGAGCCGAGCAGCTTGAGCGTCTACGTCGACGCCGTGGACGGGCGCGTCCTGCGGACCGTCCAGCACCTCGCCGCGGGGACCGGCACCGGCAAGTGGAACGGCCCGTCGCTGCCGCTGAACACGACGAAGTCCGGCAGCACGTACTCGATGGCCGACCCGAACACGCCGAACCTCGACTGCCGCAACTACAGCAGCGACTCCGTCCTCACCGGACCGGACGACAGCTGGGGCAACGGCACCGGCACGAACATCGAAACCGGCTGCGCGGACGCGTTGTTCGTCGCGCAGACCGAGAAGAAGATGCTCTCGGAATGGGTGGGCCGCAACGGCTTCACCGGCAACGGCGGCGCGTGGAAGATCCGCGTCGGGCTCGACGACGAGAACGCCTACTACTACAACTCGCGCCCGGCGTACGTGAACCTCGGCCACAACCCGAGCGGCGAATGGGTCGGCTCGCTGGACATCCTCGGCCACGAGATGGGCCACGGCATCGACGACTACTCCGGCTCCGGCGGCTTCTCCGGCGGTGGCACGCAGGAGTTCATCGCGGACACCTTCGGCACGGCGACGGAGTTCTACGCGAACGAGCCGTCCCAGTACGACCCGCCGGACTACGCGATCGGCGAGGAGGTCAACCTGGTCGGCACGGGCGCGATCCGGTACATGTACGACCCGTCGAAGGTCGGCGACCCCAGCTGCTACTCCAGCTCGACGCCGAACGCCGAGGTGCACAAGGCGGCCGGGCCCGGCGACCACTGGTTCTACCTGCTCGCCGAGGGCAGCAACCCGACGAACGGGCAGCCGGCCAGCTCGACGTGCAACGGCAGCACGCTCTCCGGCATCGGCATCCGCAAGGCGATCAACATCATGCACGGCGCGGTGCAGCTGAAGACGTCGGGCAGTTCGTACCTGCGGTACCGGACGTGGACGCTGCAGGCCGCGAAGAACCTGTACCCGGACAGCTGCGCCGAGTTCGACGCCGTGAAGGCGGCGTGGAACGCGGTGAGCGTCCCGGCGCAGTCCGGTGACCCGACGTGCAGCGGAACGCCGCCGACCACGACCACGACGCCGCCCACCACGACTCCCCCGGGCGGGTGCAGCGGCCAGCTGGTGCAGAACCCGGGCTTCGAGTCCGGGCAGGCCTCCTGGACCGACCCGAACACGACCATCGGTCAGTGGGGCAGCCAGGCGCCGGCGCGCTCGGGCAGCTACGACTCCTGGCTCGGCGGCTGGGGTTCGGCGCACACGGACACGCTGACGCAGTCCGTCACCATTCCGGCAGGCTGCAAGGCGAGCCTGACGTTCTGGCTGCGCGTGTGGACGGCGGAGACCGAGAACGTGGCCTACGACAAGCTCGTCGTGTCCGCGGGCTCGGCGACGCTGGCGACGTACTCGAACCTCGACCGCAACTCGGCGTACGTCCAGAAGACGCTCGACCTGTCCGCCTACGCGGGCCAGACGGTCACGCTGAAGTTCGCCGGGACGGAGGACCAGTCGCTGCAGACGTCGTTCGCCGTCGACGACACCGGGGTCACCGTGAGCTGACCCGGCGGGGCCTGCCACCTACTTTGGTGGCAGGCCCTCGTTGCGCCCGATGCGCCCGGTATTCATGCTTACCCGGATGGAGGCGTTATCAGCGTCGGCCCCGTTCGCCGAGGCCTTCGACCTGGCGATCCGGCAGCGCGGCCTGAGCCTGGAGGCCCTGCAGCGGCGGATGGCGATCCGGGGCGCCCAGGTCAGCCTGGCCACGCTCAGCTACTGGCGCCGGGGCCGCCGCCACCCGGAGGGCCACCGCTCGCTGCACGCGGTGGCCGTCGCCGAAAGCTGCCTCGGCCTGCCGGCGGACGCGCTGACCAGCCTGGTGACGCGGCCGCGGGAGCGCCGGGCGGAGCCGTGGCCGTCCGGGGTGAGCCTCGCCAGCGCGCTCGGCTCCGAGCCGACGGACCTGGCGGCCTGCGACGGCATCGACCTCGACGGCAACGCCCGGCTCGCGCTCGTGTCGGTCCACCAGCGGGCGACGCTGGGCGCGGACCGCACCGAGCGGTCGGTCCGCACGGAACTGGTGGTGACCAGCCGCGCGGACGGCGTCGACCGCTGGGTGTCGTTCTTCCGCCCCCAGACCGGCGGCGGCCGCCGGCCGGTGCTGCGCTCGGCGCACTGCTGCCGCCCGGGCCGCGTCCGCCGCGACGCGGTGTCCGAGCTGGTGGCGTGCGAACTGCGGTTCGACTACCCGCTGCGCGCGGGCGAGACGTACGTGTTCGACTTCGAGTTCGCCTACGACGGGGAGCCGCCGGAGACGAACTACCTGCAGTTCGGCGTGCGCGCGCCGGCCCGCCAGATCGTGCTGCAGGCGTGCTTCGACCCGGCGGCGGTGCCGGTGCGGTGCTACCGGTACGACGGGTCGGCCGGCCGCCCGGAGCTGCCGGTGGGGCCGAGCTCGACGAGCCACATCGCGGTGCTGGACGCCCGGCCGGGGGTCTACGGGATGCGCTGGGAGTGGGACTGAACCTGCGTCGGGTCTTGACCGTGCCGGGCGATCGCGCGGTCCGGCAGTCCCCACGAGCGGCCCCCATCCGGGCAACAGCGCCTACGGAACTGCGTCCACCCTCCCGAATTCGTAGTCCGCCTCGTCGAACGCGCCCACCTCCGAGCGCAGCCGGTCCGTCGAGAACGGCCAGCTGAAACTGTTGCGCCCGTTGACGTCCGTGTAATAACTCGAGCACCCGCCCGACTGGTACACCGTCCCCGGCAGGGCTGCCTGGACCCGGGCGTTGAACGCCTCCTGCACCGACGGCCGCACCGACAACGACGTCCCCTCCGAACGCAACGTCCGGGTCACCGCCGCCACCGTGTGCCGCAGCTGGGCCTCCAGGATCATGAACGCCGACGAATGCCCGGTGCCGAGGCTCGGGCCCAGCAGCAGGTACAGGTTCGGGAACCCGGCCACCGTCGTGCCCGCGTACGCCTGCGGGCTGCCCTTCCAGTGGTCGTCGAGGCTGCGGCCGTCGGCGTCGAAGACCCGCGACGACACCGGCATGTCGAGGATGTGGAAACCCGTGCCGAAGATGATCGCGTCGACCTCGGCGCTCGAACCGTCCGCGCCCAGCACCCGCGAGCCCTGGACCGACCGCACCGCCGTCGGGTGGACGTCCACCTGGGACTGCGTCAGCGACCGGTAGTACGTGTTGGACATCAGCAGCCGCTTGCAGCCGAGCGTGTAGTCCGGGGTCAACGCCCGGCGCAACGCCGGATCCCGCACCGCCAGACGCAGGTGCGCCAGCCCGATCTTCTGCACCTGGCGCAGCAGCCACGGGTGCCGGAAGCCGAACCCGAGCGTCTCCATCATGCCGTACTCGGCACTGCGCAACGCCCGCTGCAGCGCCGGGAACCGCCGCAGCAGGAACCGTTCGACGCCGGGGACGGGGTGGTCCGGCTTCGGCAGGACCCACTGCGCCGTGCGCTGGAACAGGTGCAGCCGGCCGACCCGGGGCACGATCTCCGGGACGAACTGGACCGCCGACGCGCCGGTGCCGATCACCGCGACCCGCTTGCCCGCCAGGTCGTAGCCGTGGTTCCAGCGCGCCGAATGGAACACCTCGCCGGGGAACTCGCCGAGTCCCGGTAGGTCCGGGATCAGCGGTTCGTGCCAGGGACCGGTGCCGGCCACCAGGATCCGCGCGGTGTACGGCCCCCGTGACGTCTCGAGGTCCCAGCGGGACTCCCGGGAGTTCCACTGCGCCCGCGTCACCTCGACGCCGTAGCGGATCTTGGAGGTGACGCCGAAGCGCGAGGCCGTGTCCTGCAGGTAGGCCCGGATCTCGGCCTGGCCGGCGAACGCGCGCGTCCACCCCGGATTGGGCGCGAAGGAGTACGAGTACAGCGCGGACGGGACGTCGCACGCGCAGCCGGGGTAGGTGTTGTCGCGCCAGGTCCCGCCGAGCGCATCGGCCTTCTCCAGCACGGCGAGGTCGCCGACGCCGGCCTGGGAGAGGCGGATGGCGGCCCCCAGCCCCGACGCCCCGGCTCCGACGACGAGGACCGCGAAGTGGCGTTGTTCCATTTTCGGAGACTAACAGTATCTGAAAACTATCGGTACCCCGATTCCGAGACTCGCTAGAGTGCCCCCATGGCCCGACTCACCCGCGCGGAAAGCCAGGCGCGCACCCGCGAGCAGCTGATCGAGACCGCCAAGCTGCTCTTCCTGCGCGACGGCTACTCGGTGACGTCGCTGGAGAAGGTCGCCGACGAGGCCGGGTACTCGAAGGGCGCGGTGTACTCGAACTTCCGCAGCAAGGACGAGCTCTGCCTGACCGTGCTCGACCGCATCCACGACGAGCAGGTCGCCCTGATCGCCGAGGCACTGGCCGGCGCCGAGGGCGTGGAGGGCCTGCTCACCGCGTTCCAGGCGTGGGCCGAGCGCAGCATCGGCGACGAGGCCTGGACCGCGCTGGAAGTCGAGTTCGCCACCAACGCCCGGCGCGACCCGCACGTGCGCGCCGAGCTGGCCGCCCGCGACAAGGCCATCCGCGACACCATCGCCGGCCTGCTCACCGGGTACGCCGAGCGGTTCCGGATCACGCTCCCGATGTCGGCCGACGACGCCGCGACGGCGTTGCTGTCCCTCGGCATCGGGCTCGGCGTGCAGCGCGCGATCGACCCGACGATCCCGGTGTCGGTGCTGCCGGACGTCATCCGGCTGTTCGCCGGGGTGCGCTGACCGTCCTCTGAGGACCTTCCCGCGGTGGTCTGGACCGTTCACGAACATGAACGAATTCCGCCTCTTGTGGAGCTCGCTGACTCTTCGCTACCGTGTCGCTACGCCGCAGCTCCACCCGCACCACCCGTACCGCCGTGATCCGACGGCGCACCCCGCGGAAAGGGTTTCCTCCCCATGAGCAAGAAGTTGCGGCCGGTCCTCATCGGCACGCTCGGCGCCGCGTCCGTCGCGGCCCTCGTGATCACCACGCCCGCGCTCTCCTCGGCCGCCCCGGCGCCGGTGGCCGGCGTTTCGGTGCTGGCCGCCGGCGACCTTTCGGCGCCGGCGAAGAAGGAGATCGCGATGAAGCTGGTCTCCAGCGCGGAAAACTCGTCGCTGGACTGGAAAGCGCAGTACAAGTACATCGAAGACATCGGCGACGGCCGCGGCTACACCGCGGGCATCATCGGGTTCTGCTCGGGTACCGGCGACATGCTGGAACTCGTGGAGGCGTACACGAATTCGGTGCCGGACAACCCGCTGGCGAAGTACCTCCCCGCCCTGCGCAAGGTGAACGGCACGGACTCCCACGCGGGCCTCGGCTCGGCGTTCGAGAGCGCGTGGAAGCAGGCCGCGGCGACGACGGCGTTCCAGACGGCGCAGAACAACGAGCGCGACCGCGTCTACTTCAACCCGGCGGTGAGCCAGGGCAAGTCGGACGGGCTGAGCAACCTCGGCCAGTTCGCCTACTACGACGCCATCGTGATGCACGGCCCCGGCGACAGCTCCGACAGCTTCGGCGGCATCCGCAAGGCCGCGATGAAGAAGGCGAAGACCCCGGCGCAGGGCGGCGACGAGGCGACCTACCTCAAGGCGTTCTTCGCGGCCCGCAAGGTGATCATGAAGCAGGAAGAGGCCCACGCGGACACCTCCCGCGTCGACACCGAGCAGGCCAAGTTCCTGAGCGAGGGCAACTTCGACCTGCACACCCCGCTGAAGTGGAAGGTGTACGGCGACTCGTACACGATCAACTAGCCGGGGCTACCGGGTCAGGAGCGCATCCGCCGTGCGGGTGTTGAGGATGCGCTCCGGCCCGATCCCCGCCTTGATCGCCCGCTCGCAGCCGTAGCCCAGCCAGTCGAGCTGCCCCGGCGCGTGCGCGTCGCTGTCGATCGTGAAGTCGCACCCGAGCTCCGCCGCCAGCCGCAACAGCCGCATCGGCGGATCGAGGCGCTCCGGCCGGGAATTGATCTCCACCGCGACCCCGTTCTCCCGGCAGGCCGTGAAGACCTTCTCCGCGTCGAACTCCGACTCCGGGCGCCCCCGGCCGAACACCAGCCGTCCGGTGCAGTGCCCCAGCACCCGCACGTGCGGGTTGCGGACCGCCGCCACCATCCGGCGGGTCATGTCGCGCGAAGGCATCCGCAGCTTCGAATGGACGCTCGCCACCACGAAGTCCAGCTCCCCCAGCAGCTCCTCTTCCTGGTCGAGCGAACCGTCGTCGAGGATGTCGACCTCGATGCCGTGCAGCAGCCGGAACGGGGCCATCAGCTCGTTGGCCTTGGCCACGATCTGCATCTGCGTCCGCAGCCGGTCCGGCGAGAGCCCGTTCGCGACCGTCAGCCGCGGCGAGTGGTCGGTCAGCACCATCCACTCGTGGCCGACGTCCCGGCCCGCCACCGCCATCTCACCGATCGAGCTCCCGCCGTCCGACCAGTCCGAATGGGTGTGGCAGTCGCCGCGCAACGCCGAGCGCAGCGGCTCGCCGTCCGGCAGCTCCTTCTCGACGATCTTCCCGCGGTAGGCCGGATCACGGCCGGCCAGCGCGTCCTCGATCACCCCCGCGGTGGCCTTGCCGATCCCGGGCAACGACGTCAGCGTGCCGTTCTCCGCCAGCTGCTTCAGCTGCTCGGCGCCGGTCTTGTCGACCGTCGCCGCCGCGTTCCGGAACGCCCGGACGCGGTAGGTCGGTTCGCCCGCGCGTTCGAGCTGGAACGCGATCTCTCGCAACGCCCATGCCGGATCCATGGGACCTGTCTACCCCTTCCGGGGCAGTTGATGCAGCTCGACGTCCACCAAGGCGCCGTCGCGCACCGCGGCCGTCTGGTACGTGCAGTACGGCTGGCGACGGCGGTCCGTCGGCGACCCCGGGTTGAGCAGGCGCAGGCCGGACGGCGCCACCGTGTCCCACGGGATGTGGCTGTGCCCGAAGACCAGCACGTCGGTGTCCGGGAACTGCGCGGCGCACCGCTGCTCGCGGCCCTGCTTGGCACCCGTCTCGTGGATCACGGCCAGCCGCACGCCGCCGAGCTCGGCCCGGGCGATCTCCGGCAGCCGGGCCCGCAGCGCCGGGCCGTCGTTGTTGCCGTACACGCCGATGAGCCGCTTGCTGCGCTCCTCCAGCTCGTCCAGCAGGGCGACGTCGACCCAGTCGCCCGCGTGCACGACGACGTCGGCGGCCGCCACCTCGGCCCACACCTGCGGCGGCAGCTCCCGGGCCCGGGCCGGCAGGTGGGTGTCCGAGATGAGCAGCAGCCTCATCCGATGGCCTTCAGCACCCGCTCGAGGAACCCGCCGATGTGGTCGTGCAGCAGCGTGGCCGCGCCCTCGGCGTCCCCCTTCTTCGCCGCCGCGAGGACCGCCTTGTGCTCGGTCCACTCCTTCTTCCAGCTGGGGTTGGCCTCCCAGCCGACGACGCTGATCAGCGCCGCGCGGTCCTTGAGGTCGTCGAGGATGCTGACCAGCAGCGGGTTTCCGCAGCCCGAGTAGAGGGCGCGGTGGAAGCGGCGGTTCAGCAGGCTCAGCGCGGCCTGGTCCTTGTCCGCGATCGCCGTCGACGCCTCCTTCAGCGCCTCGGCCGCGTCTTCGAGCAGCTCCGGGTCGTGCCGCCCGACGGTCCGCCGGACGGCCTCGGGTTCGAGCACCATCCGCACGTCGTAGACGGACTTCGCGAGCTCGGCGTCGACGGTGATCACCGACGCGCCCTTGTACGGGCTGAACGTCACCAGGCCGGAGTTCGACAGCACCTTGAGCGCCTCGCGCACCGGCGTCTTCGACACGCCGAGCCGCGCGGCCAGCTCCGCTTCGACGAGCGGTTGACCGGGGACGAGTTCCCGGGTCAGGATGCCGCGGCGGATCTCCTCCAGGACCACTTCGGTCCGGGAGGCGGGCAGGCTGAACGTCCCGGTCATGGCGCGCTCCCTCGATCTGTGAAACCCCAATTCAACCAGGCCCACCGATCGTATATCAGATGCCATACTGGATCGCATGAAACGACCCGAGGAACTCCGCAGCCACCGGTGGTTCGGCGGCGACGAACTGCGCAACTTCAGCCACCGCGCCCGCAGCCGCCAGCTCGGCTACAACCCGGAAGAGCACCTCGGGAAGCCGGTGATCGGCATCCTCAACACCTGGTCGGACATCAACCCCTGCCACCTGCACCTGCGGGAACGCGCCGAGCAGGTCAAGCGCGGTGTCTGGCAGGCCGGCGGCTTCCCGCTGGAGTTCCCGGTCGCCACGCTGTCGGAGACCTACCAGAAGCCGACGCCGATGCTCTACCGCAACCTGCTGGCCATGGAGACCGAGGAGATCCTGCGGTCCTACCCGATCGACGGCGCCGTCCTGATGGGCGGCTGCGACAAGACCACGCCCGCGCTGCTGATGGGCGCGGCCAGCGCGGGGCTGCCCGCCATCTTCGTCCCGGCCGGGCCGATGCTGCGCGGCCACTGGCGCAACGAGGTCCTCGGCAGCGGCACCGACATGTGGAAGTACTGGGACGACAAGCGCGCCGGCCTGATCGGCGACGCCGAAATGTCCGAACTGGAGCGCGGGCTGGCCCGGTCACCGGGGCACTGCATGACGATGGGGACGGCCTCGACCATGACCTCGGCCGCCGAAGTGCTCGGCGTGACGCTGCCGGGCGCCGCGTCGATCCCGGCCGTCGACTCGGCGCACCACCGGATGGCCGCCGCCAGCGGCGCCCGGATCGTCGGCATGGTCTGGGAAGACCTGACCATCACGCAGGTGCTCGACAAGCGCGCGTACGCCGACGCGATCACCACCGTGCTCGCGCTCGGCGGCTCGACCAACGCCGTGATCCACCTGATCGCGATGGCCGGCCGCAGCGGGATCCCGGTGAGCCTGGCCGACTTCGACGCGATCGCGCGCCGCGTGCCCGTGCTGGCGAACATCCGGCCCGGCGGCGACTGGCTGATGGAGGACTTCTACTACGCGGGCGGCCTGCCCGGGCTGCTGTCGCGGCTGACCGACCTGCTGCACCCCGACCGGCTCACCGTCACCGGCCGCACCCTCGGCGAAAACCTTTCCCAGGCGCGCGTGCACAACGACGACGTCATCCGCACGCGGGACAACCCGGTGGCGGCCGAGGGCGGGGTCGCGGTGCTGCACGGCAACCTGGCGCCATCCGGCGCGGTGATCAAGCACATCGCGGCCGAGCAGCACCTGCTCACGCACACCGGGCCGGCGGTCGTGTTCGAGGACTACCCGGACCTCAAGAAGCGGATCGACGACCCGTCGACCACCGCGGACTCGGTGCTGGTGCTGCGCGGCTCCGGCCCGCTCGGCGGCCCCGGCATGCCCGAGTACGGGATGCTGCCGATCCCCGCGCACCTGCTCGAACAGGGTGTGCGGGACATGGTCCGGATCTCCGACGCGCGGATGAGCGGGACGAGCTACGGCGCCTGCGTCCTGCACGTGGCGCCCGAATCGCACGTCGGCGGCCCGCTGGCCCTGGTCCGCGACGGCGACCTGATCACCTTGGACGTTCCTTCGCGCACCCTGCGGCTCGAGGTGTCCGATGAGGAGCTGGAGCGGCGGCGTGCCGGGTGGACGGCACCGGCCTCCCGGTTCGAGCGCGGCTACGGCGCGCTCTACACCGAACACATCACGCAGGCCGACGAGGGCTGCGACTTCGACTTCCTGGCCCGGGCCGGCCACAACCCCGAACCGGACGCCCGCTGACCCAGAGCAGCGGTGACCGATTCATCCCCCATTAGGGCGAGTGGTACGGCTTGTCCGGGTGCCCCGTACGCTGTTCCCGTCACCGGCGGGACCCGGTGCCGCGCTGAAGGGGTGGAGAGTTTTGCCGTACGAACCGCACTGGCCCGACTCACACGGCGAGCAGACCGACGTCCTGCCGGTCGTCCGGCCCGAGCCGCGGCCGGACCCCTCCTCGGCGAAGCGCTCCTTCCGCAAGGCCGGCTTGATCGCGGGCGGGGTGTTCGCCGTGCTCGTCGCGATCTACGGGATCGACATCCTGCTCAGCCAGGGCAGCGTCCCGCGCGGGGTGACCGTGGCCGGCGTCGACGTCGGCGGGATGAGCCGCGAGGCGGCCGAACAGGAACTGCGCGGGAAGATCGAGCCGCGGCTCACCCGCCCGATCGCCGTCACCGCGGGCGAGTACCAGGGCACGCTGGCGCCGACGCTCGCCGGGCTGAAGCTCGACTGGCCGCAGACCCTCGACCAGGCGGGCGACCAGCCGCTGAACCCCTTCACCCGGCTGTCCTCGCTGTTCTCCAGCCGCGAGGTCGGCGTCGTCAGCCACTCCGACAACGCCAAGCTCGCCGCCGCGCTGGAGTCGCTGCGCGGCCAGGTCGACCGCGACCCGGTCGAGGGCACCGTGAAGTTCGAGGGCGCCACGCCGGTCGCCGTGCCGCCGAAGACCGGGCAGAAGCTCGACGTGCCGGCCGCGACCGCCGCCGTCGTCGAAAAGTGGGCGAGCGGGGAAACCCTGGCGCTGCCGGTGACCAGCACGCCGGTCCGCACCACGCCCGAAGCCGTCCAGGCGGCGCTCGACGGCTTCGCGCGGCCCGCCGTGTCCGGGCCGCTGCTGGTCAAGGGCGAGGGCAAGGTCGCCACCGTGAAGCCGGAGGCGATCGCCGCGGCGATCACCTTCGAACCGGCCGAGGGCGGCGGGCTGGCCCCGAAGATCGACAACAAGAAGATCGCCGAAGCCGCCGGGCCGCAGCTGAAGTCCACCGAGAAGGAGGGCAAGGACGCGACCGTCGTGTTCGAGGGCGGCAGGCCCACGGTCGACCCCTCCACCGACGGCCGGACCATCGACTGGGACCCCAGCCTCAAGCCGCTGCCCGACGTCCTGAAGAAGACCGAGGGCCGCGAGATCCCGGCGGTCTACAAGGACAGCCCGGCGAAGGTGACCACCGACCAGGCGAACCAGCTGGGCATCAAGGAGGTCGTCGGCGAGTTCACCACCGGCGGCTTCGCCCCCGAGTCCGGGGTCAACATCCGCGTCGTCGCGCAGAAGGTCAACGGCGCCATCGTCAAGCCGGGGGAAACCTTCAGCCTCAACGGGTTCACCGGCCCGCGCGGCACGGCCCAGGGCTACGTCGAGGCGGGCGTGATCAAGGACGGCGCCCCCGGCCGCGAGGTCGGCGGCGGCATCTCGCAGTTCGCGACCACGCTGTACAACGCGTCGTACTTCGCCGGGCTGAAGGACGCGGGGCACAAGGAACACAGCTACTACATCAGCCGCTACCCCGCCGCGCGCGAAGCGACGGTGTTCCAGAACCCCAACGGCTCGAGCGTCATCGACCTGAAGTTCACCAACGACTCGCCGACCGGCATCGCGATCCAGACGATCTGGACGTCGTCGTCGATCACCGTGAAGCTGTGGGGCACCAAGCGCTACACCGTCGAGTCGATCCCGGGCGCGCAGACCAACCAGAGCGACCCGCAGCCCAAGCCGGGACCGGCCGAGAACTGCCACGCCTCCAACGGCGCGCCGGGGTTCACCACCACCGACACCCGCGTGCTGAAGGACGCCGCCACCGGCCGCGAGGTCGGCCGCTCGACCCGGACCGTCCACTACAACCCGCAGCCGAAAATCGTCTGCGGCGGCGGTCAGTGACCTCCTAACGGACGTTCACGCTGGGCGTCCGCGGCGGTACCCTGAGTGCCCATGACGGCGCGCGCGGCAGGGTTCCGGGACGTCCTCGCGGTGACCGAGTTCCGGGCGCTGTTCGCGGCCCAGCTGGTCTCGGTCACCGGTGACCAGCTGGCCAGGGTCGCGCTGTCGATCCTGGTGTACGACCGCACGAACTCGCCGGGCTGGGCCGCGCTGACCTACGCGCTGACCTTCCTGCCGGACCTCGTCGGCGGGCCGCTGCTGTCCGGGCTGGCCGACCGGCACCCGCCGCGGACGGTGATGGCGCTGGCCGACGTCCTGCGGGCCCTCGCCGTCGCCGTGATGGCGGTGCCCGACCTGCCGCTGCCCGCGGTGGCGGCGCTGCTGGTCGGCGTCCAGCTGTTCAACCCGGTGTGGAACTCGGCGCGCGCCGCGCTGCTGCCGCAGGTGCTGCCGGGCGAGACGTTCGTGCCCGGGATGGGCCTGCTGATGATGCTGGTGCAGGCGGGCCAGGTCGCCGGGTTCGCGCTCGGCGGGCTGCTCGTGGCGGGCCTGGGTACCGGCGGCGCGCTCCTGGCGGACGCGGCGAGCTTCGCGGTGTCGGCGCTGTTCCTGGTCGCCGGACTGCGGCCGCGGCCGCCGCGCGAAACCTCCGGCGTCCGGTGGTGGCCGCACGTCCGGGCCGGCTGGACCGTCGTGGCCGGCGACCGGCGGCGGCTCGCCCTGGTGGCGCTGGGCTGCGTTTCGGGCAGCTACATCGCGGGCGAAGCGGTCGCCGCGCCGTACGCCGCCGAGCTCGGCGGGGGCGCGGTGGTCGTCGGGCTGCTGCTCGGGGCGTTCGCGCTGGGCAACGTGCTCGGCATGGCGGCGCTGTCGCGGATCCCGCCCGCGCGGCGGGGCCGCCTGCTGGGGCCACTCGCGGTGCTGGCCTGCGCGGCCCTGCTGGGCTGCGCGCTCGAACCGGACCTGGCGGCCACTTTGGCGCTGTTCACGCTCTCCGGGGTGGCCAGTTCGTACAACCTGATCGCCAACACGACGTTCGTGCAGCTGACCCCGGACGCCCAGCGCGCGCAGGCCTTCGGGTTCGCGTTGACGGCGTTGCGGGTTTCGCAGGGGCTCGGCGTGGTGCTGGCCGGGCTGGCCGCCGAACGCGTGGCCCCGCACGGCGTCGTCGCCGGGGCCGGGGCGCTCGGCGTGGTGGCGGCGCTGGGCGCGGCCCGGCTGTGGCGGCGGGCACAAGCACGTGGCTGAGCCGCCCCCGAATTCCACGCCACCGGCGGTTCGGCCCCCGTCCCGGTGACCGGCGCGCGGGCGCCGGTCACCGGGTCCCGCTCAGGGCCGCGTCCAGTCGGTCGGGATGCGGCGCGGGGTCCAGTCGGTCGGGCACTGCGCTGGCGCGACGCCCGGGTGGGTCCAATCGGTGGGCAGCTCGCGGGCGGTCCAGTCGGTGGGCAGTTCGCGGGCGGTCCAGTCGGTCGGCAGCTGCCGCGGGGTCCAGTCGGTCGGGATCGCGCGGGTCCAGTCGGTGGGGAGCTGCCGCGTCCAGTCGGTCGGCCGCTGCGCGCGGCGGCGGGACGGGACGATGTTGGCGTTGGGCAGGAAGTGCGACATGATTTCTCCAGTTCGCGAGAGAGTTCTGCACGGTGCGTGACCGGACGGTAGCCCGACCAGCCTAGTGACACACCGCGTTCATTCGATTACAGTGACGGTTTCTGCGAAGAGTCCCGTCCTGAGCAGAAGGGCGTTTTGTGGGATTGTCCGGGTCCCCAGGGCGAAAGCCCAGCTCAGAACCTCCACGATCAGGTTTCCGAACGTGGGCGATGTGGAAGCTGGCCACCCCGGTGTTCGGCTATGTTCTCGTCGTCGACGCACTGGCGCTGATCGCGGTCCTTTCGACGGCGGCGCTGGTGCCGGTCACCACCCAATCGGTGTTCTGGTGTGGACTGATCCTCGCCGGCGAGATCGTGCACCTCGAAGCGGCGCAACGCATCGAGCGCATCCGCGAGCTGGCCGCCGACGGCCGTCCCCACATGCACCTGCAGTCGATCTGGATCTTCGCCGGACTGCTCCTGCTCCCGCCGCCGTTGGCCACGCTGGTCATCGTCGTCAGTTATGTCCATTCCTGGGTCCGGGTCTACAAACGGCGGGGCGTAATTCACCGGAAAGTGTTCTCCGGCGCGACGGTAATCCTCGCCTGCGCCGCCGCGGGGGCCGTTCTGTGGGCGGGCACCGGGCACCTGGCGCCCTATGTGCCGTACCTGGACGGCTTCGGCGGGATGCTCGCGCTGCTGACGTCGGGAATCGTCTACTTCGGCCTGAACTACGTGCTGGTCATCATCGCGATCCTGATCAGCAACCCCGGAAAGCCGCCGCGGCAGGCGTTCGGCAACCCGTCGGACGTGCTGATCGTGCTGGCGGCGGTCGGCGTCGGCTGCGGCATCGCCCTGGTGATGACGGTCCGGCCGTGGCTGCTGCCGGTGCTCATGGTGACCCCGGTGGCGCTCCACATCGGCCTGCTGCTCCCCCAGTTCCAGGCGGCCGCGCGCACGGACTCCAAGACGGCGCTGCTCGCGCCCGAGTTCTGGGTCCAGCTGGCCCGCAACGAGCTGGCGCGCGCGGCGGAACTGTCCTCGACGGCCGGCGTGCTGATGATCGACATCGACCACTTCAAGGCCATCGACGACGGCAACGGCCACCTGGCGGGCGACGAGGTCCTGCGCGCGGTCGCGGCGGCGATCCAGGCCTCGGTGCGCGGCGGTGACTACGTGGGCCGCTTCGGCGGCGACGAGTTCGTGGTGCTGCTGCCGGGCACGACCAGCGCGGAGATCGCGTCCGTCGCGGACCGCATCAGGACGGCGATCGCCCGGATCGAGGTGCCGGTGCCGGTCATCCGCCCGGGCAAGCCCGAGGTGATCAGCGGCCTGACGGCGTCGATCGGCGCGGCCGTGTACCCGGAAACGGCCACGGAGTACACGATCCTGCTGCAGGCGGCGGACGACGCCGTGTTCGAGGCCAAGGCGGGCGGCCGCGACCGCGTGGTACTGGCGACCGCCCGCACCGAGCTGACCCGCCCGGAGATCCCGGACGCCCGTTAAGGCAGCGTCGCCAGCGACTCCGCGAGGGTCGCCTCGGACAGTTCGTCGTCCACCATGTCCCCGGCCAGGTACGCGCCGTAGGCGGGCAGATCCAGGTGGGCGTGGCCGCACAGCGCCGTGAGGATCACCTTCTCCTCCCCGGTTTCCTTGCACCGCAACGCTTCCTGGATGCACGCCGCGAGCGCGTGCGTCGGCTCGGGCGCCGGGATGATGCCCTCGGACCGCGCGAACCGCACCCCCGCCGCGAAGCACTCCTGCTGCCCGATGGCGATCGCTTCGATCAGGCCGAGCTCGTAGATGTGCGAGATCAGCGGCGACATCCCGTGGTAGCGCAGGCCGCCCGCGTGGATCGGGTCCGGGATGAACTCGTGGCCGAGCGTGTGCATCTTGAGCAGCGGCGTGAGCCCGGCCGTGTCACCGAAGTCGTAGGCGTATTTCCCCCGGGTGAGGGATGGGCACGCGGCCGGCTCGACCGCGCGGATCACCGGGTCCATCCGGCCGGCCAGCTTCTCCCGCAGGAACGGGAAGGCCAGCCCGCCGAAGTTGGAGCCGCCGCCGGTGCAGCCGACCAGGACGTCCGGGGTGTCGCCGGCCAGCTCGAACTGCTTGAGCGCTTCTTCGCCGATGACCGTCTGGTGCAGCAGGACGTGGTTGAGCACGCTGCCCAGCGCGTACCGCGCGTCCGGGTCCTGCGCCGCCTGCTCGACGGCCTCACTGATCGCGATGCCGAGGCTGCCGGTGGAGTCGGGGTGGTCCTTGAGGACCGCGCGGCCGGACTCGGTCAGCTCGGACGGGCTCGGGTGGACGGTCGCGCCGAACGTCTCCATCATCAGCTTGCGGTACGGCTTCTGGTCGTAGGACGCGCGCACCTGCCAGACCTCGCACTCGATGCCGTACTGGGCGCACGCGAAGGCGAGGGCGCTGCCCCACTGGCCGGCGCCGGTCTCGGTGGTCAGCCGCGTCACGCCTTCGGCCGCGTTGTAGAACGCTTGCGGCACAGCGGTGTTCGGCTTGTGCGAGCCGACCGGGCTGACGCCTTCGTACTTGTAGTAGATCCGCGCGGGGGTGCCCAGCGCCTTCTCGAGCCGTCGCGCCCGGAACAGCGGCGACGGGCGCCAGAGCCGGTAGACCTCCCGCACCTCCTCCGGGATGTCGACATAGCGATCAGTCGTCACTTCCTGGGCGATGAGCGCCTGCGGGAACAGCGGCGCGAGGTCCTCCGGGCCGACGGGCTCGCGCGTGCCGGGGTGCAGCGGTGGTGGCGGCGGCTCGGGCAGGTCGGGGATGACGTTGTACCACTGGGTGGGGAGATCGGCTTCGTCCAGGACGTATTTGGTCTGCTCAGCCATCACGCCTCCTTGGTCGGCACCTCAACCTAGGACGGTCCCGGCCGCGGAACCAGTACGGTGATCGGGTGACGAACCCGATGCTGAGCGACCTCCCGATGTGGTACCCCCCGTCCGGTGGCGGGCCGGGCCTGGTGCTGGTCCAGGAGATCTTCGGCCTGGACGACTACCTGCGCTCGGTGGCGTCGGACCTGGCCGCCGCGGGCTACGTGGTGGCGGTCCCGGAGCTATTCTGGCGGACGGCTCCCGGCTGGTCGTCCACGCACGACGAAGCGGGGGTCGCGGCCTCGATGGAGGTGGCGGGCTCCTTCGACCCGGCACTGGGGCTGTCGGACGTCCTGGCCACGGTCGCCCACCTGCGGTCCCTGCCGTCGGTCACCGGCGGCGTGGGCGTGCTGGGCTTCTGCCTGGGCGGCTCGCTGGCGTTCGCGGCGGCGGCCGAGGGCGATCCCGACGTGGCGGTGTCGTTCTACGGCTCGACCGTGGCGGCGCAGATCGGCGCGCTGTCCCGGGTCGAGTGCCCGATCCAGTTCCACTTCGGCGGTCGGGACCCGTACATCCCGCGGTCCGATGTGGCCGTGGTGGAGCAGGCGGTGGCCACCCACCCCGGTGCGGAGATCCACGTGCAGGAGGAGGCGGGGCACGCGTTCCACAACAACGTGGCCCCGATGTTCCACCACCCCGAGGCGGCGGCCAGGGCGTGGGAGCTGACGACGGAGTTCCTGCGGCGGACCTTGCCGGCGTGAAAGCGGCCCTCGTCCGGGCGGCCGGCGAGCTGGTCTTCCTGCTGCTGTGGTTCCTGCTCTTCGCGCGGCTCGACGCCGCCGTGGGCAAGGACTTCGCGGCCGCCACCGCGAACGCGCTGGCCCTGCAGTCGATCGAGCACCTGGCGCACCTCGACATCGAGCTGAGCGTGAACGGTCTGCTGGCCGGCCACCCGCTCTTCGCCCACGCGGCGGTGTCCCTGTACCGGCTGTACTACGTGGCGGTCGCGGGGGTCCTGCTGTTCGTGTTCGTCCGGCACACCGGGGTCTACCCAAAGGTTCGCCGGACGCTGGTCGCGATGACGGCCCTGGCGCTGCCGGTCTACTGGGCGGTGCCGATGTCACCGCCGCGGTTCGCGCTGCCGGGCGCGGTGGACGTCGTGGCCCGCTACGACATCTTCGCCGTGGAGAGCTGGACCAGGCCGACCCACTACACGGCGATGCCCAGCATGCACGTGGGCTGGTCGCTGTGGTGCGCGTACGCGGTGTGGACCGCGCTGCGGGCCACGCACCCGCGCCTGGCGTGGGCGGCGTGGGCGTTCCCGGTGCTCATGGTGGCGGACGTGCTCGCCACCGGGAACCACTACGTGCTGGACGTCGCGGGCAGCGTCGCGCTGCTGGCCGTCTCGGTCGGCGTGGCCTCGCTGTGGGGCCGTCTCGTGAGCGAACCCGTTCGCGCGCTGATCCGCCGGGCCAGGGCTTCGCGGTAGCCGGACGACGGCCCGTGCCGTTGACCTACCGCGCCTTATGGTGCTAATAATACTAGCACTATGAGATGGGAAGTCGATCACTCTTCACGGGAGCCGCTCGCCCTCCAGATCGTGGCGTGCGTGCGGCGGGGCGTGGCTTCGGGCGAGCTGCCGGTCGGCGAGCAGCTGCCTCCCGCGGCCGAACTGGCCAAGGCGCTTTCGGTCGACCGCAACACCGTCTTGGCCGCCTACCGGCAGCTGCGTGACGCCGGCGTGCTGGAGTTCCGCCGGGGCCGGGGCGCGCGGGTCGCGTCCGCCGTCACGGAACCGGGTCCGGTCACCGAGGCCGCACAGGCGCTCGTCACCATCGCCCGACGGCACGGCCTGGGGCGCAACGACCTCCTGCGCCTGATCGAGAAGCTGACCTGACGTCGAAAGGACGGTGCGCCATGACGGCACGACCCGGCTCCGGCCGGTATTCGATCTACACCGGACGCGTGACGAACTGGTCGCTGGTGGTGGTTTTCGGCGTCGCCATGATGGCGCCGCTGCTGGCACTGGCGAGCATTTCGTACGGCAGCTGGTTCGACCGGGCAGGCCCCACGATCTCCCTGGTGGTGGGCGCGGCCGCGGTGCTCTTCACCGGGCTGACCGGACTGAGCGTCCGGACGGCGGTGGGACCCAACGGCGTCTCGGTCCACTGTGGAGCGTTCGGCTGGCCGCGCCGCACCTACCGGCTGGACGAGATCGACCGCGCCGAAGTGACCGAGCTGTCGCCGCTGTGGTGCCTGATGCTGGGCCATTGGTGGACCCCCAGCCACACCTACTTCACGACCCGGACCGGGCTCGCCCTGCGGCTGGTCCTGCGCACCGGCCGGATCGTGACGATCAACGTCCCCGACCCCCGCGCCGTGGCCACGATCATCCAGGAGGCGAAGGCCGCCTGACGACTCGGGCGGGCTGGTCGAGTGATGCGTAGGTCCGATTGGCGAACGATCCTGTTCACCTCCGCAGCGCGATGGCTGCGGTTGCTCGGCTGTTTCTGCTCTGCCGCGGCTTGGAAGAAAAGCATGTCCTCGCCGGACGGGCAATGCCGCTAAGTTAGGGGTGTCCAGGCGGGGCTGGGCTGTGACACGCGCTGCGCGTATCCGTTGTCTGAGTGGATTTCGTTCTACGATGTGCGCATGC
>NZ_JBSGBQ010000031.1:0-104634 GCF_053601335.1 Amycolatopsis sp. NPDC004747
TGCACCGCGGCCACCGGGAAGCCGCCGCGGTCGTCGCGCGGGAGATCGCCCACGACGACCAGGCCCCGCGTCACATCCGCGTCTCCGCCGCCCGGTTGCTGGCCCTCACCAGCGACCTCTGCCGCCCGGAGGCGCGCGAGCTGATCACGCGCCTCAGGCCGCCGGGCCGAAGCGGCGGCGATAAGCACTCGGGCTGAGGCCGGTGTGACGCCGCAACTGGGCCCGCAGGTTCGCCGCCGTTCCGAAGCCGCTCAACGCCGCCACCCGGTCCAGTCGCAGCTCGCCCCGCTCGATCAAGCGGCACGCCAACGTCACGCGTTCCGTTGTCAGCCAAGCCAATGGGGTGGTCCCCAGCTCCGCCCGGAACTTCCGGTGCAGCGTCGCCGGGCTGGTCGCTGCGCGGGTGGCCAGGTCCGGGACCGTTAGCGGCTGGTCCAGGCGCTCCAGCGCCCACGCCAGCACCGGGGCCAGCGACGTCTCCGGCACCGACGGCACCGGGCGCGCGATGAACTGCCGCTGGCCGCCGTCGCGGTGGCCGGTGAAGACCAGCCGGCGGCTGACCGCGTTGACGACTTCGGCGCCGTGGTCGCGGTGGATGATGTGCAGGCCGAGGTCGAGCGAGGCCGCGCTGCCCGCCGCCGTCAGGACGTTGCCCTCGTCGATGAACAGCACGTCCGGTTCCCACCGCACCCTGGGGAACCGTTTGGCCAGCGAAGCCGCCCACTGCCAGTGCGTCGTCGCGCGGCGGCCGTCCAGCACGCCCGCTTCGGCGAGGGCGAACGCTCCCGTGCAGAAGCTCACCAAGCGGGCACCGCGGCCGGCCGCCCGGCGGATCGCCGCGGTGATCGCCGGGTCCGTCGGGACGCCGGTGTTCGGGCGGGCCGGGACGATCAGGGTGTCCGCCGTGTCGGCGGCCTCGAGCCCGGCGACGCCCGAGAGCGTGAACATGCCGAGGTTCATCCGCACCTCCGGCGTCGCCGCGCAGAGCGTGAAGTCGTACCAGGGCCGGTCCAGCTCGGGGCGGCGGAGGCCGAACAGCTCGGTCGCCACGCCCATCTCGAACGGGTTCGACTCCTCGGTGACGATCGCGACGACCCGGTGCGAGAATTCTTGCGGCATGTGCGATTCCTAGCACTCGCGCCGGCGAAACGCCAGGACGAGCATCACCCGCATGAACCCGATCGACCTCAACGAAGTCCTCGCGAGCTTCGACGCCGCCTGGAGCCCGCGGATCGTCACCCGCGTCAACGACTACGACATCCGCCTCGCCCGGTTCGACGGCGAGCACGTCTGGCACGTCCACGAAAACACCGACGAGTTCTTCCTCGTCCTGGACGGCGAGATCGAGATCGGCCTGCGCGATCCGGACGAACGGGTGGTCACGCTCGGGCGCGGGCAGGTCTTCGTGGTCCCGAAGGGCACGTTCCACAAGCCGTCGTCGAAGGCCGGCGCGAGCGTGCTGCTCGTCGAGCCTGCCGGGACGTTGAGCGTCGGCGACGAACACGACGAAGTGCCCGACCACGTCGACGTGACCACCGGCCACCTCGTCTAACGTCGGGGAATGTTGACTGTCGTACCCGTCGACCAGGTGTCCTGGGAAGACCTGCAGGCGATCTTCGGCGACCGCGGCGATCCCGCCCGCTGCCGGTGCCAGTACTTCAAGGACACGCCCGCCGAGTGGCGGTCGGGCACCGCCGAAGACCGGGCCGAGCGGTTGCGCGCGCAGACAGCCGACCACGCGACCGGGCTCGTCGCCTACCTCGACGGCGAGCCCGCCGGCTGGTGCGCGGTCGAGCCTCGCACGGCTTACCGCCGCCTGCTCAACAGCCGGCTGGTCTGGGCCGGTCGTGACGAGGACAAGGCGGACGACGGCGTCTGGGCCGTCACCTGCTTCGTCACGCGCAAGGGCTTCCGGCGCCAAGGGGTGAGCGCGGCCCTGGCCAAGGCGGCAGCGGACTTCGCCCGCGAGCAGGGCGCGCGGGCGGTCGAGGGCTACCCGCTGGTCGTCAAGCCCGGGGAGAAGCTCGCCTGGCCCGGCGAACTGTTCGTCGGCACGACCGGGATCTTCGCCGACGCGGGCTTCGCCGAAGTCAGCCGTCCGACCGCGCGGCGGGTCGTCATGCGGCTGACCTGCTGAGTCCTTCCTGAGAACGGCGTACCCTCGCCCACATGAAACGGACATCGTTCGCGCAGTGGCCGTGCTCGATCGCGCGCACCATGGACCTGCTCGGCGACTGGTGGACGCCCCTGGTGCTTCGGGACGCCTTCTACGGCGTGCGCCGCTTCGACGAGTTCCAGCAGGCGCTCGGCATCGCGCGCAACACCCTCGCCGACCGGCTCAAGCGGCTGGTCGACGAGGGGCTCCTGGAAAAGGTGCCCTACCAGACCGAGCCCGTCCGCTACGACTACGTGCTCACCGAAAAGGGCCGCGACTTCTACCCGGTGCTGCTCGCGATGACCCGCTGGGGCGACAAGTGGCTCGCGACCGAAGCCGGCCCGCCGATCACCGTGCACCACCTCGCCTGCGGACACGACACGCACGCCGAAACCGTCTGCGCCGAGTGCCGGGAGCCGATGACCCCGGACGACACCCGGATGCGCCGCGGCCCCGGCTTCCCGCCCCGGCTGGCCCGGCGGCCGGACGTCGAGGAGCGCTTCGCCCGGCAGGAGTAGCCGTTGACAGGCTAGGTCTATCTACGCAACTATCGTGGTCAGGCGAGGAGAAGGGACCACGATGGAGTGGACGGGTGCGCGGTACGCCGACCTGCCGACGGCCGAGGTTTCGACCTGGATCGACGCCGCGCCCGAGGTCGTCTGGCCGGTGGTCTCGGACATCTCGCTGATGCCCGAGCTGAGCCCGGAGCTCCAGTCCGTCGAGTGGTGCGAAGAAGGCCGCAAGTTCCGCGGCCGCAGCAAGCACGACGCGTTCGGCGAGTGGGAGACGACGTCGTACGTCGTGGAGTGCGAAGCGCCGCGGGTGTTCGCGTGGGCCGTGCAGGACCCCGAGGAACCCAGCGCCGTCTGGAAGTTCACCCTCGAGCCCGACGCCGGCGGCACGCGCCTGAGCCAGTGGATGCGGATGGGCCCGGGCCGGTCCGGGCTGTCGTTCGCCATCGACCGGATGCCGGAGAAGGAGCAGAAGATCGTCTTCGTCCGGATGCGGGAGTTCGAGACGGCGATGCAGGGCAACCTCGCCGCGATCAAAGCCCGGATCGAAAGCCGATGAAGACCGCGACCACCGTCGAGTTCTCCACGGACACCCGCACGACGCTGGACTTCGTGCTGGAGGCGGAGAAGCTCGGCCTCGACGTCTGCTGGGTGGCCGAGGCCTGGGGCTCGGACGCGCCGTCCGCGCTCGGCTACCTCGCCGCCCGCACCGACCGGATCCGGCTCGGCTCGGGCATCATCCAGCTGGGCACGCGCACGCCGGTCGCCATCGCGCAGGCCGCGCTGACCCTGGCCGACCTCTCCGGCGGCCGGTTCGCGCTCGGGCTCGGCCCGTCCGGTCCGCAGGTGATCGAGGGCCTGCACGGCGTCCCGTTCGCCAAGCCGCTGACGCGCATGCGCGAAACCGTCGAGATCATCCGCCAGGCGTTCGCGGGCGAGAAGATCGCGTTCGAAGGCCGGGCTTTCGAGATTCCGCTGCCCGGCGAAGCGCGCCCGATGCGGCTGTCCACGGCGCCGAACCCGGACATCCCGATCTACCTCGCGACGCTGTCGCCGAAGCTCCTGGAGCTCACCGGCGAGGTCGCGGACGGCTGGCTCGGCACCAGCTTCGTGCCCGAAGGCGCCGACGCGTACTTCGCCCACCTCGACGCCGGACTCGCGAAGGCGGGCCGCAAGCGCGAGGACATCGACGTCTGCCAGGGCGCCGAAGTCGCCTTCGCGGACAACGAAGACGAGCTGCGCACCCTCGTCGGCAGCCGCAAGAAAGAACTCGCCTTCAGCCTCGGCGGGATGGGTTCGGCCACCACGAACTTCTACAACAACGCCTACAGCCGCCAGGGCTGGGCCGAGGTCGCCGCCGAGGTTCGCGAGCGCTGGCAGGCCGGTGACCGCGAGGGCGCAACCGCGCTCGTCACCGACGAAATGGTGCTGGCCACGACGCTGATCGGCACCGAAGAGATGGTCCGCGAACGCCTGCGCGTCTGGCGCGACGCCGGCATCGACACCGTCCGGCTCTACCCGGCCGGCGAAACACTCGAAGCGCGTCTCACGACGCTCGGTCGCGCATTGGAGCTGACATGACCGGCGACTGGCAGCGCACCGCGTGCAGCCTCTGCTACCTCAACTGCGGGCTGGAGGTGCAGCTCGACGGCCGGAAGATCACCCGCGTCCGCGGCGACAAGGCCCACCCGCGCTCGGCGGGCTACCTGTGCCAGAAGGCGCAGCGCCTGACCTGGTACGGCGACCACGAAGACCGCCTGACGACGCCGCTGCGCCGGCGTCCCGACGGCACGCACGAGCCGGTCGATTGGGAGACCGCGCTCACCGAGATCGCCGCGAAGCTGCACACGATCCGGGACGCCGACACCGCGGCCGGGCGGCCCGGCTCGTTCGCCTACGTCGGCGGAGGTGGGCAGGGCAACCACTCCGGCGGCGCGTACGGCACGTCGCTGCTGAAGTGGATGAACTCCACGCGGCACTTCAACGCGCTCTCGCAGGAGAAGACCGGCGACTTCTGGGTCAACGGGCACCTGTTCGGCTCGACGATCGTGCACACCGCTGAGGACGTCGAGCACTGCGACCTGCTGGTCGTGCTCGGCTGCAACCCCTGGCAGGCACACGGCTTCAGCAACGCCCGGCACGCGCTCAACACGCTCAAGAACGACCCGGACCGCCGGATGATCGTGATCGACCCGCGGCGCACCGAGACCGCGGAACTGGCCGATCTGCACCTGCCGCTGCGTCCGGGCACCGACGCCTACCTGCTGGGCGCCATCCTGGCGCTGCTGCTCGAACGGGGTGGCGCCGACGAGCGGTTCCTCGCCGAGCGCACCGAAGGCTTCGACGAGGTGGCCGCCGTGCTGGCGAAGGTGCCGGTGGACGAGTGGATCGCGCACGCCGAAGTGTCCCGTGTGGACGTCGAGCGCGCGGTCGAGCTGATCCTCGCGGCCGAGGCGATGACCGTGCGCGTCGAGCTGGGCATCCAGCAGGGGCGGCATTCGACGCTCAACAGCTACCTCGAGAAGCTGCTGTACCTGCTCACCGGGCACTTCGGCCGGCGCGGCACGAACAACCTGCACTCGTGGCTGCTGCCGCTGTGGGGCGCGACGACGGGGCAGCGCTCGGAGATCACCGGCTTCGAGTACATCGGCGGCCTGCTGCCGGCGAACACCCTCGCCGAGGAGGTCCTCGCCGACCACCCGAACCACGTCCGCGCGGTGTGGGTGGAGTCGTCGAACCCGGCCAACACCTTCGCCGGGACGCGGGACGTCGAACGCGCGCTGGAGGCCGCGGAGCTGACCGTCGTCGTCGACGTCGCCTACACCGAGACGGCCGCGCTGGCCGACTACGTGCTGCCCGCGGCGTCCCAGCACGAGAAGTGGGAGTTCACGCTCTTCACCTTCGAATGGCCGACGAACTACTTCCAGCTGCGGCGGCCGTTGCTGGATCCGCTGCCGGGCACGCTCGTCGAAGCCGAGATCTACGCGCGGCTCTTCGACGCGCTCGGCGTGCTGCCGCCGTCCGACGTCCTCGGCGAGCTGGCCGCGGGGCCGCGGGCGCAGCTGCAGGCGGGTCTCGGCGCGCTGGTCCAGGCGATGCCGGAGCGCGCGGCGATCCTGCCCGTGCTGCTCTACCGCACGTTGGGCGCGTCGCTGCCCGACGGCGCGGCGTCGATCGCGCCGCTGTGGGCGGGCTGCCACCGCGCGGCGAAGACGATGACCGTGCCGGTGCAGCGCGCGCTGGGCAGCTCGGCCACCGGCCCGCGGCTCGGGGAAGAGCTCTTCGAGCGCGTCCTGGCCGGTCCGACGCCGTTTTCCGCGCACGAGCAGGACGAAGTGTGGAGCCTGCTGCGCCGCGAGCGCGTCCGGCTGGCCGTGCCGGAACTGCTCGACTGGCTGGCCGCGCTGGACCCGGCCGCCGAACGGCCCGATCCGGCGTTCCCGTTTTCGCTGCTCAACGGGCAGCGGCGGGCGCACAACGCGAACCAGATCCTGCGCGACCCGCGCTGGCGCCGCACGGATCCGGACGGCGCCCTGCGCGCGCGGCCCGAAGAACTGGCGTCGATCGGCGCCGCGCCGGGCGACTGGGTGGCCGTCGTGACACCGGCGGGCCGGGTGGTCGTCCGCGCCGAGGCCGACCCCGCGTTGCGGCCGGGCCAGCTCGCGCTGCCGCACGGCTACGGCATGGCCTACCCGGCCGCGGACGGCCGCCGGGTGGTCAGCGGCCCGCGGATCAACCTCCTGACCGACGCGCTGGACCGCGACCCGATCGCGGGGACGCCGCACCACAAGGACGTCCCGGCGCGCCTGGAACCGGCGACCGAGCGGGAGCGGGCCCGGGCCGAGGCGGACAGCCGGACCGTCGCGAGTGGACGAACGGGCCCTTCCGCCGGTTTATAGTGGGACCATGCGCAAGATCGTCGCGAACCTGTTCATTTCGCTGGACGGCGTGGTCGAGGCGCCCGACAAGTGGTCGTTGCGGTACTGGAGCGACGAAATCGGCCAGGCGGTCGGCAGCGGGATGGCCGCCGCCGACGCGATGCTGCTCGGGCGCGTCACCTACGAAGGGTTCGCCGATGCGTGGCCCGGCCGGACCGTCGAGGACGACGAGGGCGCCGAGTTCATGAACAACGTGCGCAAGTACGTGCTCTCGTCGACGCTGCGGGAAGTGACCTGGAACAATTCGACGCTGCTGACCGGCGACCCGGTCGAAGCGGTCCGGGCGCTGAAGGCCGAGCCCGGCGGCGACATCATGACCAGCGGCAGCCCGACGGCGGTGCGGTGGCTGCTGGCCGAGGGTCTGGCCGACGAGCTGAACCTGCTGCTGTACCCGGTCGTCGTGGGCCGCGGGAAGCGCCTGTTCCCCGCGGACGGGCCGTCGTTCCCGCTGGAGCTGAAGAAGTCGGCGACGTTCGGCAACGGCGTCGTGCAGCTGACCTACGTGCCCGCGTGATCTCACCGTTCCGGATCGAGGTCCCCGAGGCGGACCTCGAAGACCTGCGCGCGCGGCTGCGGCGGACGCGCTGGCCCGAAGCCGAGGCCGTGGCCGATTGGAGCCAGGGCACGCCGCTGGAGTACCTGCGCTCGCTGTGCGAATACTGGGCCGGTTCCTACGATTGGCGCCGGGTCGAAGCCCGGTTCAACCGGTTTCCGCAGTACCGCACCGAAATCGACGGGCTGGGCATCCACTTCCTGCACGTGCGCGCGCCGGATCCGGACGCCCTGCCGCTGATCCTCACCCACGGCTGGCCCGGCTCGTTCCTCGAGTTCTCGAAGGTCATCGAGCCGCTTTCGGCGGAGTTCCACCTGGTGATCCCGTCGCTGCCGGGTTACGGCTTCAGCGACAAGCCGTCGTCGCCGGGCTGGGGCATCGAGCGGATCGCGGCCGCCTGGGCCTCGCTGATGGCCCGGCTGGGGTACTCGCGCTACGGCGCCCAGGGCGGCGACTGGGGGACATCGGTGACGACGTCGCTGGCCCAGCAGGACGCGGCGCACCTGGCGGGCATCCACCTCAACCCGCCGATCGCGGCGCCGGACCCGGCGACGTTCGACGACCTCACGCCGTCCGAGCGGGCCGCTCTGGAGGCGTTGGAGCACGCGCAGCGCTGGGAAGACGGGTATTCGGTGCTGCAGTCGACCCGCCCGCAGACGATCGGCTACGGCCTGCTCGACTCCCCGGCGGGGCTGTGCGGCTGGCTGGTGGAGAAGTTCCACGCCTGGTCCGACGGCTTCCCGTTCACCCGCGACGAGCTGCTGGACGACGTCACGCTGTACTGGCTCACCGGCACGGCGGCGTCCTCGGCGCGGCTGTACTGGGAGAGCATCCGCAAGGTCCAGAAGTGGTTCTCGGAGGCGACGGACGACACGGTGGACGTGCCGGCGGGCTGTTCGATCTTCCCCGCGGAGATGCCCCGGCCGTCGCGCCGCTGGGCCGAAAAGCGGTACACCGACATCCGGCACTGGAACGAGCTGGACCGCGGCGGCCACTTCGCGGCGTACGAGCAGCCCGAGCTGTTCGCCGACGAGGTGCGGACCTTCTTCCGGCTGGTCCGCTAGTTGACCTGGCGGGACTGCCCCTGCCAGAACGGCTCCCGTAGCTTGAACTTCTGGATCTTCCCGGTGGCCGTCCGGGGCAGCTCGGCCAGGAACTCGATCCGCTTCGGGCACTTGTACCCGGCCAGGTACCCCCGGCAGTGCCGGATGAGCTCCTCGGCCGTGACGTCGCCCTCGACCACGACCAGCGCCGTCACCAGCTCGCCCCACTTCTCGTCCGGGATGCCGATGACCGCGGCCTCGCGGATCGCCGGGTGCGAGTTGAGCGCGTCCTCCACCTCGATCGACGACACGTTCTCACCGCCCGAGATGATGACGTCCTTCTTGCGGTCGGCGATCGTCAGGTAGCCGTCCTCGAACGTGCCGCCGTCGCCCGTGTGGAACCAGCCACCGTCGGTGACCCGGGCGGTCTCAGCCGGGTTCTCCCAGTAGCCGTCGAGGTTGTGGTTCGACTGGGCGAGCACCTCGCCGTCGGTGTCGACGGCGATCCGGACGCCCAGCGCCGGCGTGCCCGCGCGGCCCAGCAGCCGCGCCTGCTCGTGCGGGTCGAGGTCCGCCCACTCGCTGCGCATCCGGTTGACCGTCAGCAGCGGCGCGGTCTCGGTGAGCCCGTAGATCTGGATGAACTCCCAGCCCAGCTCCGCCCGGACGCGCTCGATCGTGCGCGTCGGCGGCGGCGCACCGGCCACGACGATCCGGACGCGGTTACGGCCGGGGATCTCGCCGTCCCACTTCGCCGCGCCGTCCAGCGCCGCCGTGACCACCGCGGGCGCCGCGCAGAGGATGGTGACGCCGTGTTCCTCGATGCGCCGGAGGATTTCGGTGCCGTCGACCTTGCGCAGCACGATGTGCCGCCCGCCCAGGCCGGTCACCGCGTACGGCATGCCCCAGCCGTTGCAGTGGAACATCGGCAGCGTGTGCAGCAGGACGTCGTTGTCGCTCAACGTCGTGTGCAGGCCGAAGACCGCGGCGTTCAGCCAGATGTTGCGGTGGGTGAGCTGCACGCCCTTCGGCCGGGCGGTCGTGCCCGAGGTGTAGTTGATGGTGGCGGTGGCCGACTCGTCGCCGTCCCACGGCCGGGGCGTGCCGTCGCCGCCCCAGATGGCGTCGTCGTCGCGGCCGAGGACGAACACGTGCTTCGCCGTCACCGTGTCGAGCAGGTGCTCGAGCTCCGGGTCGACGATCAGCACCTCCGCCCCGGAGTGCTCCACTATGTACTTGACCTCGGCGGGAGCCAGCCGGAAGTTCACCGGCACCAGGATCCGGCCCCAGCCGGACACGCCGAAGAACGACACGAGCAGCCGGGCGGCGTTGTGCGAGACCATCGCGACGCGCCCGCCGGACGGCACCCCCAGCGCGTCGAGGTTGGCGGCCTGCGCGCGGGCGCGGCGCGCCACCTCGCGGTAGGTGAGCGAACCCCAGCTCGGCGCCGGCTGGTCCGGCTCGTCGACCACCGCGACGCGGTCCGGGTACACCGTTTCCGCGCGGTCGAGGAAGTCCCGGACACCCAGATCGAAGAACATCCCCCGATGATGACCCTTCACCGGGTGCTCGCACCAGTCCGATGTGGTTCGCTGGACCACGATGGACTTCGACACGGTGGCCGGCGAGCTCTACGGGGGCGACCTCGCGGAGTTCGTCAGCGCGCGCAACGCGGCGGCCAAGGAGGCGAAGGCCGGAGGAGACGCCGAGCTCGCGAAGCGGATCCAGCAGCTTCGCAAGCCGACCACGGCCGCGGCGATCGTCAACGGCCTGGCCAGGGACGACTCCGACCAGCTGCGGGAGCTGGCCGAGCTCGGCGCCGAGCTGCGGGACGCGCACACTCGCCTGGCCGGCGACGAGCTGCGCGCGCTGACCCGGCGCCGTGGCGAGCTCGTGCGGCGGATCCTCCACGAGCTGCCGTCGATGAGCGACGCGGTGACCCGCGAGGTGGAGGCGACCCTGGAGGCCGTCGCGGCCGAGCCGGACACCGCCGCGCTGGCGCTCGCCGGCCGGTTGACGTCGGTCGCGCACCAGGACACCGACCAGTGGTTCAGCCTGGCCGCGAGCGCCCCGCCCGCCACCGGGAAGCGCCCGGCGAAGCTGGTGGACAAGGCCGAACCGGCGCGGCCGAAGCGGGACCACCGGCGCGAAGAGCAGGAGCGGGCGCGGGTCCGCGCCGAACGCGAGCGCCTGCGCAAGGAAGCCGCCGAGCGGGACAAGGAGCGCGCGGTGGCCGAGCGTGACCTCGTCCGCACCGAGCGCGCGGCCGAGCAGGCCACCGCCCGCGTCGACGACCTGCGCGAGCGCCTGGCGGAAGCCGAGGAACGCGCCGAGCGGGCGGCGGCGGAGTTCGAGACGGCGAAAGCGGCCTTCGACGAAGCCGACGCGGCCGCCACCGCCGCGCGGAAAGCCGCCGACGCCACCCGCTGAGCTACGCGGTTAAGGGATGGCCGGCCGCCGGTCCGGTTGGTAACGTGCGGTTTGCGCCCCGGATGGGCCGACACACGGAGGTAGTGGCTACTCAAGCCCCCTTGAGATCGACACGTTCTGCCCGGCCTGGGCGGAGCCGTGCCTTTCGTGTCGGCCTCTCGGCCTCCGGTGAACTCCGTCATCGGAAAGGACCACCCAGTTTGATCAAGCTCACCACGACCGGCGCCCGGACGGGCCGGAAGCACCGGGTTCCCTTGGGCGCCTTGGACATCGACGGCAGGCTGGTCGTCGTCGCCTCCGCGATGGGCGCGCCGAAGCACCCGGCCTGGTACCACAACATCCGGCACAACCCGCTCGTCCTGGTGGAAACGGACACCGAAACGTTCGAGGCGATGGCGGCGCTCCCGCCGGACCGCGACAAGCTGTTCGCCGAGGTGATCGAGCGGGCGCCGGGGTTCGCGGACTACCAGGCGCGCACGACCCGGATCCTGCCCGTCGTCGAGCTGCACCGGGTCGACACCGCGCGCCGCATGGGCGACTGGCTGGTCGAGATGCACGACTGGTTGCGCGGCGAGCTGAAGGAAATTCGAGCCGAGCTGGACTGCGGCACCCCACGCGAGCTGCGGCTGCGCTGCGCCGGGTTCTGTACGGCCCTCACCCGGCACCACACCGGGGAGGCCAGGAACATCTTCCCGTTGCTGGCCGAGCGGTTCCCCGCCTTGGCACCCACGTTGGCGAAGCTCGACGAAGAGCACGTCGTCGTCGCGCGGCTGCAGGAGGAGGTCCGGCAGCTCGTCGAGCGGGAAGCCGACCCGGTGCGGCTGCGCGCGGAGTTCGACCGGCTCAAGTCCGAACTGGACAGTCACTTCGCCTACGAGGAGCGCACGCTCGTCGCCGCGCTGAACGCCCTGCTGCCCGCGCCCGGCTGATCAGAGCAGCACTTCGGCCAGCCGCCGCTGGTGCGCCAGCTCCGCCTCGGGTGACGGGCCGAGCACCTGCACCGCCACGTGGTCGGCGCCGGCGTCCACATGGGACAGCAGTCCTTTGGCGATCGTTTCCGGCGTGCCGTGCAGGACGAGGTCGTCGATCAGGCGGTCGCTGCCGCCGCCGGCGACGTCGGCCTCGGTGTACCCGTGGCGCAGCAGGTTGCTCACGTAGTTGCGCAAGCCCAGGTAGGGGATCCGGACGTACGGCCGTCCGATGGCGCGCGCGGCCACCGGGTCGTCGTCCACGACCACCTTGTGCTCCGGCGCCAGCAGCTTGCCCGGGCCGAGGATCGCCCGCGCGTGCCGGGTGTGCGCGGCCGGCACGAGGTACGGGTGGGCGCCCGCGGTGCGCTCGGCGGCCAGCTCCAGCACGCGGTCGCCGAGCGCGGCGAGGATCCGGGCTTCGGCCGGGACGCCGGCCGCGTCGAGGCGGTCGAGGTAGTCGACGATCTTGGCGTACGGGCTGTGGTATCCGGTGACCGACTCGGGGTGGCCGACGCCGACGCCGAGCAGCAAGCGCTTTCCGTACCGGCCCGCGAGCCGGTGGTAGGACGCGGCGAGCGTCTCCGGCTCGTCGACCCACACGTTGACGATCGCCGTCGCCACGGTGATCCGCTCGGTGGCGGCGAGGATGGCTTCGACCAGCGCGAGGTCGCCGACCGAGTGGCGGCCGGTGCCCAGCCAGACCGCGCCGAAGCCCAGGCCGTCCGCCGCGATCGCCTGCTCCTTGCGGACCACGTCGTCGCGGTGCGGGGCCAGGAACACGCCGAACCTGCTCGATACATTTGCCATATCGAGCAATGTAGCAAATGTAGCGAGCGCTGTCAGGAAGCCAGCCGGTGCAGCCACTCCCGCAGCATCAGGCGTTCGGTCGGGGTCAAGGCGCGGTCGTCGTCCTCGAGTGCGGTCGACAAAGCGACAGCGAGGGCGCTCACGGAGGTGCTCCCGGTGGGGCGGTCGGCGAGCAGCCCGGCCAGCACCGACTCCCTGACCTGCGCGGACATCGCCAGGTCCCGGCTCTCCTCGGGCTGGGCGATCAGGCTGAGCGTCACGCCGCTGTTGGCCGCCGCGAACTGCCGCGCGGCCTCCGCCGCCTCGACGCGCAGGCGGCCGTCGCGCGCCAGCGGCGTGAAGAGCTCCAGCAGCATCGCTTCGGCGCTGGAGGTGAGGTTGCACGGCACGCCCGGCTCGATCTGGCCGTAGAGCAGCACGTAGAACGCCGGGTGCGCCAAGCCGTACTCGACGTGCCGGTCCCAGCCCGCGCGGATCCGGTCCACCGGGTCGCCGCCCGGCTCCGGAGCCTGGACGTACTGGGTGAAGCCGTAGTTGACGACCGCGTCGAGCAGCCCCTGCTTGCTGCCGAAGTGGTGGTACAGCGTGGGGGCCTGGACGCCGGCGCGTTCGCAGATCGCCCGGGTCGACACCGGCCCGTCGCCCGCTTCGTGCAGGAGCTGGCCGGCGGCCATGAGCAGGCGGTCGCGGGTGCTGCTGGCGTTGCTCGATCGTCCGGCCATGTAGCAATTGTAACGTCGTTCTGTAGCGGTCAGCGCAGCCGCAGCTGGACCCGCCGGAGCCCGGCGAAGGCGGCCAGCACGCCCGCGTCCGTCGTGGCCGCGTCCGGGCGGACCGACCGGTAGCCGTCCAGGAGCGCCTCTCTCAGCTCTTCGCGCTGGGGCAGGTGCCGGAGTGCGTCGAGCGCCACGGCGAGGTCGTAGGCGTAGTGCCCGTACCCGCAGTCGTCGAAGTCGATCACGCGCACCCGGCCGCGGTGCAGCAGGTAGTTGTCCTGGTGCAGGTCGCCGTGCACCAGGCCGAACGCGTCGGAGCCGTACCCCAGCTCCGTTCGCACCGCGCGGACGCGGGCCACCGCCCCGCGGATCCGCTCGTCGCCGCCGGCCGCCGCGACGGCCCGGTCGACGACCGCGGCGGAGAAGCCGTCCACCTGCGTGCGGCCGAACTCGGTCAGGTCGTCGACGCGGCGGCGGTCGAGGCCGTTCATCCGCGCGCCGTGCAGGTGCAGCCGCGCGGTGACCTCGCCCACCGCGTAGAGCTGCGGCGCGCTGAGCCGCTCGTCGAGGAACCGGCCCTCGACCCAGTGGGCGAGCACGCAGGTGCGCGGTTCGGGCACGGCCGGGTCGGCGACCACGGTGACCAGGTCCCGCGCTCGCGTCGGCACCGGCTGAGGCACCACGAGATCGGTTTCGCGGCACAGCGTGGCCAGCCAGGCCATCTCGGCCCGCACCTGCGCGACGCCGGGGCCGTCCGGCCGCTGCACCCGCAGCGCGTACCGGTGGCCGTCGGCGCCGTCGACCCGGAACACCGTGTTGTGCCCGTTGGCCAGCGGGGTCAGGCGAGCCACCGGCACGGCGTAGGACGTCAACGCCGCTTCTGCGAGCCGGCGCAGGCGGCGGGTCCGCCCGGCGCGGTCGAGCTCGGCGAACGGCCGTGAGTTCGCCTGGAAGTCGGCCATCGCCCAGGTGCTCAGCTGATCGACCGTTCCGGCTCGCGGGCGGCCGGCAGCGTGCGCGCCAGCGCGGGATTCGAGACGTGGCAGCCGAACCGGATCCCGGGCAGCCCGGTCGCGGCGGCGTTGTCCTCTGGGAAAAGGCCTGGTGGGGTCATACCGTGCCGCACGCGTGTTCTCCGTCCGCCGCTTTACCGGCCCCTCGCCTTCCCGTTGAGGACACGTGCGAATCGGACGGCCGGTTCAATGCCGGACACCGCGTGGATTCCGGTGCCCGCCAATACGGCGGCCGGCGCGGACAGGAGCAGCAGCGGCAGCGGGGCGGCCAGCGGGTCGATGCCGGCGAAGGATTCGACGCCGATCACCGCGGTGAGCACGGCGTCGGCGGCGACGGCCGTCTGGACGACGCGCAGCCGGTGCGCTTCGGAATGACCGGTGAACCGCAGGATCCAGGCCAGTGCGGGCAGCACCAGGATCGCGTGCATGGCGACCGCGTGCAGCGGCTTGAGGGCGCCGGCGGTGGTGTAGGCCAGCTGCGGGTCGCCACCACGGGCCGCGACCACCCCGCGCCCGATCATCACCGCCCCGGTGGCCAGCGCGACCAGCAGCACGGCCAGGCCGGCGCGGATCGCCAGCCGCAGGCTCGGCGCGGCCGGGCCGGGCTCGACGAGCGCGGTCGCCGTGAAGCCGATGGTGGTCAGGACGAGCACGCCACCGCCCGCGGCGAGGGTCATCGAGACGAAGGTGTCGAAGGGCGTCTCGAAGTTGAAGTGCGACGGAACCCCGCGCCACACCTGCATGCTGACCAGGACGACTTCGGCGACGCTCGCCACGGTGAACGCGCCGAGCAGGACGCTGCGCAGCCGCGGGCGCATGGTGAGGAACGACGTCGCCCAGGCGACCGAGGCGAGCGTCAGCCCGAACGACAGGCCGAAGGTGACGGCCTTGCGCATGGACAGCGGGCCCAGCCACGAGCCGCCGGTGGCGACGAGCACGAGAGCGTGCGCGACGCCGCTGAGGAACAGGGCCGCGCCGACGGCGTAGGCGATCCGCTCGGCTCGCCGTCCGCCGGTCCAGATCCGGGTCACTGCGTTCATACCGGTGAGTCTCGCGCCGCGGCCGGGCCCCCGCATCGGCCCGGCGGCGACACCGCGACGTACGACGAGGCGCGTACGGCAATCGGCGAGTATGTCGAAAAAGGGCCGGTAAAGGAATTCCGTTGTTCTTGACGGAATATTAACGATAGGGGTGCCGAGGGCCACTCGCCAGGCGGATGCGGTGTGCGGAAAAGCGTCCTATCCTGCAGACATGTACATCGCACTGCTGACCTATACAGCGCCCGAAACAGAAGTCGACTACGCGCTTCCGGACCATTCGGACTGGGTGCGCAAACAATTCACGAAAGGACTGTTCCTGGTTTGCGGAAAGGGTAACGGCTCGGCCGACCACGTGATCCTGGTCCGTTCGGTGCTGCGCGGCAAGCTCGACGCCGTGCTCGCCAGCGACCCGTTCGTGGTCCAGCGGCTCGCCCGGTACGACGTCATCGAGTTCACCGCCACGCGCACCGCCCAGGAGCTGCTGGCGATCAACGAGGCCATCGCCTCCTGACGAACCGCTTTCGGGGTCGCGGAGCCCCGGATGCAACAGCCCGTCGAGTCGGGTGGCCCGGCGACGAAGCCCCGCCACCTGACGGCGAAGAACGCTCGCCCGCTGCGTCTCGCTTATGATCGCGAAGGACGTCCAGCAGGGAGAGTGCGATGAAAACCCCCGACCTCGTGTTCCGGGGCCGCCGGTTGTGCAGTGACCGCGCGCTGGTGCTGGCCGTGGCCGAGTCGCTCCCCGAGGCCCGCTCCGCTGTCGCCGACGGCGCGGATCTCGTGAGCTTTCCCGGATCCGGGCCCCTCGTCGAGGCGGCGCGCGCGGCTTTCCCCGACCTCGTCATCGGGGTGGACACCGCGGACCCCTCCGTCGCCGCGGCCTGCTGCGAAGCGGGCGCCGACCTGATCTTGACGCGCGCAGACCTGGCCGAAGTCGCGGCCCGGTACGACGCGGGCTACGCAGCTCCTGCCTTCGTAGCCGGTTTGTCCGTTGTCGTGGACATCGGGGAGTTCCGGTCCATGCCTTCCGAAGACGTGCCGGTGCTGGCTTCGGTGGCCGGAGACGGCACCCCGGCCGGCTTGGCCCGCGCGGCTCTCGCCGCCTCGGCGGGGGTGGCGATCATCCGCACGAAGCACGTCCGGGGAGTGCGTCACGCGGCGGAGATGGCGGCGAGCATCGCGGGCACCCGCCCGCCGGCGAAGGCGGTCCGATGGGAGTGATCCGCGAGGTCTGGCCGTCCGCGCGCGACCTGGCCGACGACGACCTCGAGCAGCTCTACCGCTACCCGGCGGACCCCCGCTGGCTGGTGGTGAACTTCGTGTCCAGCACGGACGGCGCGATCACGGTCGAGGGCCGTTCGGGCGGCTTGTCGACGCCGGCGGACAGGATCGTCTACCGCCTCGGCAACGACCTCGCGGACGTCGTGCTGGTGGGCGCGGGAACGGCCGTGGCGGAGGGCTTCGAGGGCATGCGCCCCGACGCGGCCACGGCCGAACGCCGCCGCCGGTTCGGCCTGGCCCCGATCGCACCGGTGGCGGTGGTGACGACGGGCCGGTCCCTGCCCGCGGACGCCCCGGTGATCACGAAGGCGGCGGTCCCCACGCTGGTGTTCACCTCCTCGGCGGCACCTGCGGCGTTGCGTTCGGCCTGGGCGGCGAACGGTGCCCGCGTGTTCGTGGTGGGGGAGCTGGAGGTGTCGGCCGAGCGGGTGGTGTCGACGCTGGTGGCGGAGGGCCTTGGCCGCATCGACTGTGAGGGCGGGCCCCGGTTGTTCGGGTCGTTGATCGAGGCGGGGCTGGTCGACGAGTTCCGGTTGACGGTGGCGCCGTTCCTGGTGGCGGGCACCTCCGGCCGCGCGTCCCTCGGCGCGCCGGTCGACCCGGCGGAGCTGGAGCTGGCTTCGGTGCTCACCGACGGGGCGAGTGTGCTGTTGCGGTACCTGGCACCGCGCGGTTGAGGTGCTCGGCACTGTGTGGTTGCGGTGCCTGGTATCGCGCGGTCGAGGTACTTGGTGCCGTGCGGTTGAGCCTGTTCCGCCGAGTGACCGGCCGGGTTTTGTCGGTCCCTTCCGGTAGTGTGGAACTCGGGGGCTCCCTCGCGCGGTACCCGTTGTGCCACAAGGGAAATCGCCGTTCTCACCCCTGCCGCGGTTCACCCGTTCCAGCGATGATGCTCGCACATTTGTTCGGGTACCGTCGAAGACGTGACCACGACCCGAAGACGTCGGCAGCACCGCAATCCGGTGCTGCACAACGGAAAACCCCTACCGATCGAGCAGTCGCCGGAAATGGTCCGGCAGCGGGAGTTCCCGAGCCTCCGCCCGCGTAAGCCACGCGAAGTCGTCGTGCTCCTCGGGATTGAGCACCACCTCACCCGCGCCTTCTTCGTCCACCGTGTAAACGAAAGCGTGGATGCGCAGGGCCCGTCCCGCCACATCCGGCCAGGCATCGCGCGCGAGCTCGCCGGTGACCCGCACCGTCAACCCGGTCTCCTCCGCCGCTTCGCGCGTCGCGGTGTCCTCGAAGCGCTCGCCTGGCTCCGCCGTGCCGCCGGGCAGCTCCCACCGGCCCGCGAGGAACACCCCGGGCCCGCGGCGGAGGAACAGCACCCGGTCGCCGCGGGCGATCCAGCAGTAGGCCAGGTGCTTGTGCGCCAGGTCCGTCATGCGCGCGATTCTCGCTCAGTTGGTCTTCGACGTCGGCAGGTGGGCGCCCAGGTACCCGACGTACACCGTGCCGGTGCGGTCGGTGTCGTCGAGGAAGTGCAGGCGCGGGGCCGGCGACTTGAAGCGCTCCAGGGCGATGTGGGCGCCGAAGTAGTCGCGGCCCGCCGGGTTCGTCCGCGGGTCGACGCGGAACGTGCGGGCCTGGCGGAGCCGCTCGTTCGTGGTCACGGTGTCCGACTCGGCCAGCGCGATGATGTTCGCGCTGATCAGCGAACCCGGCTGGCCGGTGCGGGCGAACGCGAGCACGTCCGACAGCTCCGGGCCCGGGTCCTGGCCCGCGTCGAGCAAGGACGTCCGGGCGCCCGCGTAGGCGTCGAGGGTGCGCAGCGCGTCCCACGCCTTGCGGCGCCAGGCGGCGGCCTTGGGGTGGTGGTCGAGGATCGCGGCCGGCGCCGGTTCGGCCGTGATCACGAGGTGCTTGAGCGAGGCCGAGGCGGCGCCGATCAGTTCGGCGAAGCTGGGGAAGTCCTCCGGCGGGCGTTCGGCGGCGGCCACCTCGTCGTCGGCGTCGTGGTGGCGGGCGAGCCGGCCGGCCAGCAGCCCGTTGACGCGTCTGAGCTCGTCGCGCTCGGTCTCGGTCTCCTCGAACGCCCGCGCGTAGTCGTCCACCTCCGCCTGCAGCCGCGCGAGCTGGTCGCGCAGGCAGGCCACGTCGGTCGCGCACGCGTCCTCGAGGCGGCGGCGCAGCGCCTTCACCTCGCAGGCGTGCCGGTCCCGTTCCTCGGCGTGGGCCTTGGCCTTCTTCCGCAGGATGGTGATCACGCCGCGCGCCTCGGCCAGCTCCCGCTCGGCGCGGGTGAGCTTCTCCACCAGCTCGGCGTCGGGCTCGCGCTCCGGCGAAGCGAAGGGATCTGTCTCGTACCAGGCCCGCACGCTCGGCACGTCGGCCCATTCCTCGGGCAGGGGCGTCCGGCCGCGGGTCTGGATGAGCCGGGTGATCGCACCCTGCAGTGCCTCACCGGACACCGGGCTTTCGCTGACCACGAAATCGGGGAGCTGGTCGCACGGCGGCACGTAGAGCCGCGCGCCCTGCGGCACCGCGCAGCCGAGGGGCAGGTGCCGGTTGAGGGTGTGGCGGAAGCGGTCGTCGACGTCGAAGACGTTGACCAGCCCCGGCCAGCCCTCGACAGGCACCGTCGGCGGCTCGGTCAGCACCAGCACCGCCGAGGAGCGCCACGGCGCCACCAGCGCCTCGCCCAGCAGGTCGGCCAGGTGGTCGCATTCCTTGCGCGACCAGCCGCGCATCGCCAGCACCGGCGTTTCGATCGGGATTTCGTCGCTGCCGCTGGCGCCCAGCTCCTCCAGCCCGATCCGCTGGGCCGGTGCGTCGTGGCAGCTGCGCCACGGCCGCGTGCAGGCCGCGGTCAGCAGCCACGTCACCCGGTCTTCGCCGGCGCGGTAGCACAGCGAAAGCAATACCTGAACGGAGTAGCGGCCTTCGCTGCCCTCGTAGGCGAACTTGAGGTCGCACCGGCGCGAACCACCGTCGTCGGACGAGCCGAGATCGATCACCGTGTAGTCGTCGTGCTGCCTTTCGCGGCTGATCAGCCTGCTGCGCAACGCGTCCAGGGGGCGTTTCCCCTCGGTGGGGACCAGTCCGTGGTGCCAGATCCGGTGCACCCCCACAGGACTCAACTCCGTTCGCCGGGAACAGGACCTCAGCCGAACATAGCGGATCCTGTGACCGTTCGAACGCGGGGCGTCACCCCGTGCGGGTCCAGAGGCAGAACGGGTGCCCGGCCGGATCGAAGCAGACGCGCACGTCGTCCTGCGGCTGGAACTCCGCGACCACCGCACCCGCCGCGGTCGCCGCCGCCGTCGCTTCCTGGAGGTCGTCGACCTCGATGTCGAGGTGCAGCTGCATCTGCTGCGCGCCATCGGCCGGCGGCCACACCGGGGGAACGTGCCCGGTCTCCAGCTGGAACGACAGCCCCGCGCTGCCGTCGTCCGGGCGCAGGGTCACCCACTCCGGTTCGTCGGTGCGGATCGGCCAGCCGAGGAGCTTCGAATAGAACTCGGCGAGCGCGCGGGGTTCCGGCGTACCGAGCACGGTGGAGGTCAGCTTCATGATCGGACTGGTACCCGCGCGGCGGGTTCTCTACCGCGGTCCGGAGGTCCCGTTGCCGAAGTAGGCGCCAGGCTCGGCATGATTCGCGCCCCAGTCGAACCCATGATCCGGGGGTGTCACCGGGTCTGGTGGCATCGACCGACCGCTGAATAGGGACACGGCCACCAGCTTGGTAGGTCTCCTCGTAACGTGGGCGCCGGCGCTCGATGCCTGACCGGTGACCACTCGCGACGAGCGAAACGGCATGGTGGATGAGCAGCAGTTTCAGCGTGTTCCTCGGCCTGGACGTCGGCAAAGACGCCACCACGCCGTCGGCCTGGACTCCGGCGGCAAGCGGCTGCACGACGGGCCGCTGCCCAACACCGAACTCAAGCTGAAGGCCCTGTTCGACAAGCTCGCCGGGCATGGGCCGCTGCTGGTCGTGGTGGTCGACCAGCCGGCCACGATCGGGGCGTTGCCGGTCGCGGTCGCCCGTGCAGCGGGCCATCAGGTGGCGTATTTGCCTGGTCTGGCGATGCGCCGCATCGCCGACCTCTATCCGGAGCGCGCGAAGACCGATGCCCGGGATGCGTTCGTCATCGCCGATGCGGCCCGCTCCCTGCCCCACACCCTGCGGCCGGTGGATGTCGGCGACGAGGTGCTGGCCGAGCTGGAGGTGCTGGTCGGGTTCGACGACGACCTGGCCGGCGAAGCCACCCGCATCACCAAACCGCATCCGTGGGCTGCTCACCGGCATCCACCCCGCCCTCGAACACGCCCTCGGCCCGCGGATCAGCCATCCCGCGGTGCTGGAGATCCTCTCCCGCTGCGGCGGCCCGGCCGGCATCGCCAAAGCCGGCCGCCGCAAACTCACTGCGATCGCCAAGGTCCACGCCCCCCGCATGGGCGAGCGGCTGGTCGAGGCGATCATGACCCGCGCTGGCCGAGCAGACCGTCACCGTCCCCGGCACCGCAGCCGCCGACATCGTCTTGCCACGGCTGGCCGACAGCTTGAAAACCGTGCTCCTGCAGCGGAAACAGGTTGCCGAGCAGGTTGAGGGGATACTTGTGCGCACCCTCTTGCCGGGATCCTGACCTCGATGCCCGGCATCGGGGTCAGGACCGCCGCTCGCATCCTGGTCGAGGTTGGCGACGCCTCCCACTTCGCCAGCTCGGGGCACCTGGCCGCCTACGCCGGCATCGCCCCGGTCACCCGCAGCTCCAGCACCAGCATCAAGGGCGAGTACCCGGCCCGCACCGGCAACCGCCAGCTCAAACGGGCGTTCTTCCTCGCCGCCCTGTCGGATCCGACCAGTCGCGTAGCCCCGCCGCGGCTTGACAACCAGATAGGGCCGCCCGGGAGCAGCCACGCGGAGACGTTGCCCCGACAGTCAGCCAGGCCGCCCAGGTCGTGACCGGCGGTGTGAGGCCGGATGCGGCGGTCGCGATCGCCGGGCCCGCGGCCGGTCCGGGCCGTGGTCGCCTCGGCCTCGAGCTTCCCCCAAGCCGGGAACATCCCGCCGGAGTGGTCGCGGGTTACCGGAATACCTCGGCTTCCCGTGGGTTGGTTCCTGGCGCAGGCGTTGTGATCACTGAGGGAGCTGCCATGTCCGAGCACATCCAGGGAACCGTCGCCGACGGGTTCGAGGCCGTCCGGGAGGAGTTCGCCGCCGTCGCGGCCGGGGAAGGTGGCGACTACGCCGCCCAGCTCGTCGCGCACGTCGACGGGGAGCGGGTCGTCGACCTGTGGACCGGGCCCGCCATCACCGGGGACTCGCTGACCGGTGTGTTCTCCTCGACCAAGGGGGCCGCGCACCTGGTGGTCGCGCTGCTCGTGCAGGACGGCGTGCTCGACCTCGACGAGCGGGTCGCGCACTACTGGCCGGAGTTCGGCGCGGCCGGCAAGGACGGGATCACGCTGCGGGAGCTGCTGGCGCACCGCGCCGGTGTCGTGGGCGCCGACGCCGGGTTCACCGGCGAAGAGCTGGCGGACGACCGCGTCATCGCCGAGCGGCTCGCGCCGCAGCGGCCGTACTGGCGGCCCGGCACCGCGTTCGGCTACCACGCGCTGGTGATCGGCGCGCTGACCGGCGAGGTCGTCCGGCGCGTCACCGGCCGCAGCATCCAGGAACACTACGAGGAGCGCGTCCGGAAGCCGTTCGGCCTGGACTTCTACCTCGGCCTGCCCGAGGAGCTGGAGCCCCGCTTCCTGACCACCCAGCCGATGCTGCCGACGCCGGAGCAGCTGGCCGAGCTGGAGGCGAACGCGACCGGGCCGGACAGCATCACGGGCATCGCCTTCAACCGCAACCACCCGAAGGCCCCCGAGCTCTGGGACCTGCCGAACATCAAGCTCGTCCGGCAGCTGAGCCCGGCCTCGGTGGGTGGCGTCGCGTCGGCGCGGGGGCTGGCCGGCATGTACGCGGCGGCGATCAGCGGCCCGGAGCCGCTCCTGCGCCCGGAGACGGCGGCCGAATTCGCGCAGATCCACTCGATCGGCGACGACCTCGCCACCCGCAACCACAACGCGTTCGGCCTCGGCTTCGCGATCGTCTCGGACGACTACCCGGTGCTGGGCCAGGGGGCGTTCGGGCACAGCGGCGCGGCCGGGTCCCAGGCGTTCGCCGACCCGCGCAGCGGCCTCGCGTACGGCTACAACCGGCGCCGGTTCGCCTTCCCGGGCGGGGCGGCCCCGGAGAACGCCCGCCTGGTCCGCGCGGTCCACGCGGCGGCGACCGCCTGACAGTCCAAAAAGGACGTTTGAGCCCCGGCCGCCGGGCCGGCTGTCACGTTCCGTGCCCGGAGCGACACGTGCCGCCCGGCGGCCTCGGCGGGGCGATCGTGCACGTCCGGAGTGGACGTCGTTACAGAGTTCACTCGTTAGGACGTTCCGATCGAGACATCTACCCTGCTCACGCGCTTCGGACTGACTTTCCGTAGCGAAAACTCTCCCGATCACTGCTCCGATGTGAAACTATTGGGCCGTTCGCGGGGAGAGGGCCCCGCGACATGGGGGACTCACCGTCACGGCCGCGTCCCCGTGAAGATCCCCAGGGGAGAGGAGATCGACCATGTCGACGCCCACGGATGTCAAGCCCGAGGAAGTTCCGGAGCCGATCGAGCAGGCCGGCCCGGTGGTTCCGCACCCGGAGCCCGACAAGTTCGGCTGGGTGCACATCGACCACGAGTACCCGAAGGGCGACGAGCCGGTCGTGACGCCGAACTGCGCGCCGCCCTGCTACCAGAAGGTCAACTGAGCTTGACCAAGCTGTGACCGCCCGCCTGCCGATCTTTGACCGGTAGGCGGGCTCCGTTCTGCTTTCGCCTGTGCTGTCATAGGAGAGTGCCTGTGACAAAGCTGGACCCGTCCGAGACCATCGACAGGGTCCGCAAACTCCAGCAGACCGCTTCGGACGTCTCGTGCTTCGGGCGTTTTCACGAAGGTGTCCGTCTCCTCCGCAAGGGGATGGGCCTGCTGGACGCGATGTATCCGGTCGACCCCGAGCACCACACCGACTGGATGGTCACGCGGATCCGGCTCTCCAGCACGCTCGTGGCACTCACGTCGGAGATCACCGGGGACTTCAAAGCCGGCCTGGCCGGGCTGAACGACGTCCGCCTGCTGATCAACGGGGTGGTCGACCCCGTCGTGCGCGCCGAGCTGAGCGCGGCGCTGGAGCACAACTACGGGGCCCGGCTGATGAGTGTCGGCCGGAACGAGGAAAGCCTCGCGTACTTCGCGGCGTCGATGGAGCACCGGCGCTACTGGCTCGAACACACCTCCGAACCCGAGCCCCGGATGGTCGGCCTGGTCCAGACCCTGGCGGCCACCGGGTGGGTCCACACGAAGCTCGGCAACGTCGCTCAGGCCCGCGAGGACCTGAACCGGGCGATCGAGCTCGCGGAGAAGTTCGAGCTGCGCGCCGACGCGGCGGACGGCCGCCGGTTCCTCGGCACGCTGGCCCTGCGGACCGGTGACGTGCCCGAGGCGCTCCGCCTGTACGAGGTCAGCGAGCGCTCGTACCGGGCGCTCGATCTCGTCGTGCCGTCGCAGCTCAGGCTGGAGCAGGCCGAGGCGCTGCTGGCCGCGGGCCTCGCCGGTGAGGCGGGCGAGCACCTCGACGACCTCATGACGTCGATGCAGTCGCAGCCGAGCGTCACCCGCGAGCTGGCCTACATCGAGCTGCACCGCGCGGAGGCCGCGCTGATGGCCGACGACCTCGGGCTCGCCCGGCAGATGGCGGGGTCGGCCCGGCGCCGGATGCTCAAGGTGGGCTGCCAGACCTGCGTCGCGAACGCGAAGATCATCGGCCTGCAGGCGGACGTCCGGGAAGCCCTGCGGTCCGGGGAGATCCCCGCGGCGTTGCCCCACCGGGCGATCCGGACGGCCGAGACGCTGCCCGTTCCCCGCCTGGCCGAGCAGGCCGCCACCGCCCGCATGCTCGCCGTGCGGCTCGACATCCGGCGCGGGAACCTCAAGCGGGCCGTCGAAACCCTCCAGAAGGTGCCCCGGCCCGGGCAGCTGACCCCCATCGACTACCGGATGCTCCGGCGGCTTTGCCGGGCCGAGCTCGCCGTCGCCCAGGGGGACCGGGCCAAGGCGCTCACCGAGATCCGCTCCGGGCTCACCGAGCTCGACGCCGTTCGCGACCGGATGGGTGGGCTGGACCTCGTCTCCGGCACCGCCCTGCACGGGCAGGAACTCGCCGATCTCGCCGTCAAGCTCGTGCTCGAGCGCAATGACGCCCGGCGCCTCTTCGTCTGGCTCGAACGGACCCGCGCTCAGACCTACCGCTACGAACCCCTCTCCGCCGGGACCGATCCGGAGCTCGCCGCGCGCGTGGCCGAGGTGCGGGGGCTCGGGCAGGCCATCCAGGAAGCCCAGCACGACGGGCACCCCATCGCCGGGCTGCGGGCCAAGTACAACGAACGGCTGCGGGAAGCCCAGCGGCTCGGCTGGCACACCGGGCGGTGGGGGCGGCCCCGGCCGGTGGCCGGGCTCGCGGAGGTCGTCGCGCGGCTCGGTGAACGGGCCATGGTGAGCTTCGCCGCGTCCGGGGACGAGCTCGTCGCCGTCGTCGTCGCCGGAGGTGAGTGCCGGCTCGTGCGGCTCGGGTCCGCCGAGGCCGCCGCCGAGTCCGCGCGCGTGCTCAACGTCGACCTCGACGCCCTGGCGCCCGACAACCTGCCCGAACGGCTCGCCGAGGTCGTCATGGCGTCCGCGCACAAGCAGGCCGACAAGCTCGACACCCAGCTCATCCAGCCACTGGCCGAGGTCATCGGCGACCGCGAGCTGGTCATCGTCCCGACCGGGCCGCTCTACGCCGTGCCGTGGGGCGTGCTGCCCGGCCTGCGGGGGCGCCCCACCGTCGTCGCGCCTTCGGCGACCGCCTGGCTCGCCGCCGAGCTGACGAAGTCGTCGCGCGCCCGCAAGATCGTGCTCGTCCGCGGGCCCGGGCTGGCCGGCGCCCGCGGCGAGCTCGAGAAGCTGACCACGCACTACCGCACCGCGACGACGATGACCGGTGCCAAGGCCACCGTGAAGTCCGTGCTGCGCGCGATGGACGGCGCCAAGCTCGCGCACTTCGCCGCGCACGGTGCCCACGAGCCGGAGAACGCGCTGTTCTCCCGGCTCGAACTCGCCGACGGCGCGCTGTTCGGCCACGAGATGGCCGGGCTGCGGCAACCGCCGCGGCAGGTCGTGTTCGCGGCCTGCGAGCTGGCGATGAACCGGATCCGGCCCGGCGACGAGGCCCTCGGTTTCGCCAGCGCGCTGCTGGCCAGCGGCTCCCGGACGGTGATCGCGCCGCTGTCCCGCGTCGGCGACCTCGCGTCGGCGGCCGCGATGGACGACTACTACCGCGCGCTGGCCGTCCGGGAGAGCCCGGCGCTCGCGCTGGCCGACGCCATCGCGGTCGACCCGTTCCGGCGCCCCTTCGTCTGCCTCGGCGCCGGTTAAGCGGGCAGCTGGGCCGGCGGTGACCACACCAGCCGCGGGTCGGTCTGGACGAAGCTGCCGAGCAGCTGGTCGATCCGGGTCAGCACGTCGAGGTCGAGCCGGACGCCGGCGGCCTTGGCGTTCTCCGTGACCTGCTCCGGCGTGCTCGCGCCGGTCACCGCCGCCGCGACGCTCTCGTGCTGCAACGTCCACGCCAGCGCCAGCTGGGCCATCGTCAGGCCCGCGTCGTCCGCGACGCCGCGCAGCAGCTCCACCCGCTCCAGCAGCTCCGGCATCAGCAACGGCCGGGCGTACGACGGTCCGGTCGCGCGGGACCCCGCCGGGATCCGCCCGCCCCGGTACTTGCCGGTCAGCACGCCCTGGGCGAGTGGCACCGAAGCGAACTGGCCGACGCCGATCCGCGCGCCCACCGGCATCACCTGCGCTTCGGGCACCCGCCACAGCATCGAGTAGTGCGGCTGGTTGGCGATCAGCGGCACGGCGTACCGCACGGCGGCCTCGTGCGCCTGCAGCAGCTGCTCGGCCGTCCACTCCGACGTGCCGACGTACCGGATCTTCCCCTGCCGCACCAGGTCCGAGAGCGCGAGGAACGTCTCGGCGACCGGCGTGCGGTAGTCGAAGCGCAGCAGCTGGTAGACGTCGACGTAGTCGGTGCGCAGCCGCCGCAGCGAGCCCTCCAGCGACGCGATCACGTGCTTGCGGCTCAGGCCGGCGTCGTTCGGGCCCGGGCCCTCCGGCCAGAACACGCCCGTGCACAGCACCAGGTCGTCGCGGCGGACACCGGCGAACGCCGTCCCGAACGCGGCCTCCGCGGTGCCGCCGTCCCAGGCCGCCGCGGTGTGGAACGTCGTGACGCCGGCGTCCAGCGCCGCGGCGACGCAGCCCGGCGAGCCGTGCGTCAGCCAGTTGCCGTAGGCGATCTCGCTGACGGCGAGCCCGCTCGCGCCGACCCTGCGGTACTCCACGTCAGCCTCCCACGGCCATCTCGTCGATCCACGCGTCGACCGCGCCGGCCTTGCGCGCGAACGACTCCCGCACCGATTCGTGCGGCAGGATCAGGAATTCCTCTTCGCCGAGCCCGCGGACGACCGCTTCGGCGACGTCCTCGGGGTCGATCAGCGGGGCCGCCGCGGCGATGGCCAGCGCGGCCGGGTGCCCCGCGGCGATGCCGGGCTCCAGCAGTGCCGTCCGGACGCCGAGCGGGCACAGCGCGCTGACCCGCACCCCACGCGGCCGGTAGGTGATCGCCAGCCACTCGGCGAGGCCGACGGCCGCGTGCTTGGTGACCGAATAGGGCGCGTCGCCGGGGATGCCGAGCAGACCGGCGCCCGACGCCGTGATCAGCAGGTAGCCTTCGCCGCGCGCCAGCATCGCCGGCAGCACGACCTGCGCGGCGTGGACGTGCTGCATGACGTTGATCTCCCACGACTTCTGCCACTGCTCGTCGGCCGCGTGCACACCGGTGCCGAACGCCGCTCCGGCGTTCGCGCAGAACACGTCGAGGCCGCCGAACTCGGTGCGGGCCGCCGCGACCAGCGCCTTCAAGTCCTTTTTGGACGTCGCGTCCGCGGCCACCGCGACGGCCCGGCCGCCCGCCGCCGTGATCTCGGCCGCCACCCGGGCGGCGCCCGCCGCGTCCACGTCGGACACGACGACCCCGGCCGCGCCTTCCGCGGCGAAGCGGCGCGCCATGGCGGCTCCGATTCCGTGTGCCGCGCCGGTCAGCGCGACCACGCGTCCAGTCAGTTCCACGCGAGCTCCAGGTATTTCAGTGTCGAATTGTCACGCGGGTGCGGAAAAGGTAATTCCCGATTGCGATGCGGGTGATAAAAGTGCTGGTCAGTGCCATGATCCTGCCTTGTTCCACGGTTTTGCACGTTAGCACGAGTATTGCGTTTCCGGTGCCTGGTGCGTTATTCCTGAAGATCGCAACGCCCCGCGCACAGGAGGTCCGCCGATGGCCGAGCTCGTCCCGCCGTCGCACGCTCGTCGCCTGCGGTGCCTGGGGGTCGGCGATCCCGACGTGGTCGCGGCGGTCGCGCGCGGCGGCGGCCTCGGCGTCCTCGACGGCGCCGATCCGGCGGACCTGCGGCTCGTCGCGGCCCGGCTCCGGGTGCCGTATGCGGTGCGCACGGACGGTCCATTGCCCGCCGGCGCGGCCTTCGCCGTCCGCACGAGGGCGCCGTGGGCCGGGGCGCTCGCCGAGGTCGCGGACGCGGCCACGGCCGCCGAGGCCGTCCGCGGCGGTGCGCTGGGACTCGTCACCGGCCGCGGCGACCTGAGTGACTTCGTTCTGCTGCAACAGCTTTTGACCGCCTTCGACGTGCCCGTCTGGGGCCGGGTGGCCGGCCCGCGAACGGCCGTGGGTGCGCTCGCCGGCGGTGCGGCGGGCGTCGTCGTCGATTCCACTGTGGACGTGGGCCGGATCGTCGGCGCGCAGGTGCCCACCGCCGGGCTGGGTACCGGGTTGTGCCGGACGCTGGGCAGCCCGCTGCCGGTCGTCCAAGGGCCGATGACGCGGGTGAGCGATCAGCCGGGCTTCGCGGCCGCGGTCGCCGACGCGGGCGGGTTCCCGTTCGTCGCGGTCGCCACGGCGAACGGCGCGCGCACCACCGAACTGCTCGCCCGGACCGCCGAGCGCCTCGGCGACCGGCCGTGGGGCGCGGGCATCCTCGGCTTCGTGCCCGACGACCTGCGCGTCGCCCAGCTCGCCGCGATCCGGGCAGCGCGTCCGCGGTGCGTGCTGGTCGCGGGCGGGAAACCGGGACAGGCCAAGGCATTGGAGGCCGAGGGGATCGCGACGTTCCTGCACGTGCCGTCGCCGGTGCTGCTCCGGCAGTACCTCGACGCCGGGGTCCGCCGGTTCGTGTTCGAGGGCGCCGAGTGCGGTGGGCACGTCGGCCCGCGGGCGAGTTTCGAGCTGTGGGAGGAACAACTGGCCGTCCTCGGCGCCGCGAAGGACGTCGAGGTGCTCTTCGCGGGCGGGATCCACGACGCCCGCTCGGCCGCCGTGGTCGCCGCGATGGCCGATCCGCTCGACGCCGCCGGTGTTCTGATGGGCACCGCGTACCTGTTCACCGAGGAGGCCGTGGCGCACGGCGCGATCACCAGCCTGTTCCAGGAACGCGCGCTCGCCGCGGACGCCACCGTGACCCTCGAAACCGCGCCGGGCCACCGCACACGGTGCCTGCCCAGCCCGTACGCGGCGGAGTTCGCGCAGGTCAAGGCCGGTCTGGCGGACACGCCCGAAGCGTGGCAGCGGTTGGAGGAGCTGAACACCGGACGGCTGCGCGTCGCCAGCAAGGGCGTCCGCCGCGACGGCGAGCCGCTCGACGCCGCCACCCAGCTGGCCGAGGGGATGTTCATGGCCGGCGAGGTGGCCGTGCTGCGGGACCGCCGGACGACGATCGCCGAGCTGCACCGCGAGGTCGCCGCCGGGAAGACCTTCGTCCGCCCGGAAGAACCGGCGGCGGACTCCAGGGACATCGCGATCATCGGCATCGCCTGCACGTTCCCCGGCGCCCGCGACCTGCCGGCGTTCTGGTCGAACATCCTCCGCGGCGAAGACGCCGTCACCGAAGTCCCCCGCGAGCGCTGGGACCCGAACGTCTACTTCGGACAGTCGACGTCGAAGTGGGGCGGGTTCCTGCCCGCGCTCGACGTCGATCCGCTGGAATTCGGTATCCCGCCGTCGGCGATGGGCAGCATCGACCCGGCGCAGCTGGTGTCGCTGGAAACGGCGCGCCGCGCGCTGGCCGACGCCGGGTACGCGAACCGGGACTTCGACCGCGAGCACACGAGCGTCGTGTTCGGCGCGGAGGCGGGCGGCGACCTGGCGAACGCGGGCACGCTGCGGTCCCTGCTCGACGGCTACCTCGACGAAGTGCCGCCCGAACTGCTCGCCCAGCTGCCCGAGCCGACCGAGGACACGTTCCCGGGCACGCTGGCCAACGTCATTTCCGGCCGGATCGCGAACCGGCTCGACCTCGGCGGCGCGAACTACACGGTGGACGCGGCGTGTGGTTCGTCGCTGGCCGCGCTCGACCTCGCGGCGAAGGAACTGCGCGCGAGCACGAGCTCGCTGGTCCTGTGCGGCGCGGTCGACCTGCACAACGGCATCCACGACTACCTGATGTTCACGTCGGCGGGTGCGCTGTCCCCGACGGGCCGCTGCCGCCCGTTCGACGCGGCGGCCGACGGGATCGCGCTGGGTGAGGGCGTGGCGTGCTTGGTGCTCAAGCGCCGGACGGACGCCGAGCGCGACGGCGACCGGATCTACGCCGTGGTCAAGGGAGTCGGCGCGGCCAGCGACGGCAAGGCCCTCGGCTTGACGGCGCCGCGGCCGGAGGGCCAGCGACGCGCGTTGGAACGCGCCTACCGCGACGCCGGGGTGTCGCCGGCGGAGGTGGGGCTGGTCGAGGCCCACGGAACGGGAACGGTGGTGGGCGACGCAACGGAGCTGAGGACGCTGACCGGCTTCTTCGCGGAGGCGGGCGCCGAGGTGGGTTCGTGCGTGCTGGGGTCGGTGAAGAGCCAGATCGGCCACACGAAGTGCGCGGCGGGCTTGGCGGGCCTGATCAAGGCGGCGCTGGCGTTGTGGCACGAGGTCGTCCCGCCGACACTGCACCTGAGCAGCCCGAACGCAGCCTGGGCCGAGACGCCCGGCCCGTTCACGTTCACGACGGCGGCCCGCCCGTGGGCGAACCCGGCCCGGCTGGCGGGGGTGAGCGCGTTCGGCTTCGGCGGGACGAACTTCCACGCGGTGCTGGGAGCGGCCCCGGTGGCTCCGGACCGCAGGCACGGCTTGCGCGACTGGGCGCCCGAGGCGGAAAAGGCGCTGGCCGAGCTGGAACGCACGGTGGCAGCGCGGGGCGGCACGCCGGGCGAGGTTCGCGGGGACGGGCTTGCTGTGGGGGCGGCGGAGGCCGGTTTGGGGAGCGCCGCTGGGTCGGGCGAGGTTCGCGGGGGCGGGCTTGCTGTGGGGGCGGCCGAGGCCAGCTTGGGGAGCGCCGCTGGGCTTGCTGAGGCTCGCGGGGGCGGGCTTGCTGTGGAAGCGGCGGAAGCCGGTTTGGGGAGCGCCGCTGGGTCGGGCGAGGTTCGCGGGGGCGGGCTCGCTGCGCGAGCGGCGGAAGCCGGCGCGGGCGACGCCGGTGCCACTCGGGCCGGCTTGGGTGCGGCTGATCCCAGCGCGCTTGCGCAGCCGACGGCCGCGGCAGCCGGCAGCTCAACCGGGCCCGGCAAGATCGCCTTCCTCTTCCCCGGCCAGGGCAGCCAGCGCACCGGCATGCTCGCCGAGCTCTTCGTGCACTTCCCCGAGCTCGCCGAACTCCTCCGCCTCGCGCCCGACATCGCCGCCACCGCCTTCCCTCCCCAGGCCTTCACCGCCGAGGCCGTCGAGGCGCAGGAACAAGCCCTCACCGACACCCGGGTCGCGCAGCCCGCGCTCGGGCTCGTCGAAACCGCCGTGGCGAAACTGCTCGCCCAGCTCAACGTCCACCCCGACTTCCTCGCCGGGCACAGCTACGGCGAGCTCGTCGCCCTCTCCGTCGCCGGGGCCTTCGACACCGAGACCCTCCTGCGGCTGAGCCGGGCCCGGGCGCAGGCCATCGCCCAGGTCGCCCGGCCCGGGACGATGGCCGCGGTCAAGGCGCCGCGGGATGCCCTCACCGCCACCCTCATCGGCCCGGATGTCGTCGTCGCCAACCACAACGCCCCCGAACAGGTCGTCCTCTCCGGGCCCGTCGCCGCCGTCGAACGGGCCGTCCGGCGGCTCCAGGAAAGCGGCATCAGCGCCCAGCGGATCCCCGTCGCCTGTGCCTTCCACAGCCCGCTCGTCGCCGGCGCCGGCGAGGTTTTCGCCCGGGAACTCGGCAACGCCACGATGCACCCCCCACGGAAGCCCGTCTGGGCGAACCGGACCGCGATGCCGTACCAGGACGACGTCCGCGGCGAGCTCGCCGCGCAGATCGGTGCCCCGGTGCGCTTCCTCGACCAGATCGAGGCCATGTACGCGGCCGGGGCGCGCATCTTCGTCGAGGCCGGGCCCGGGAGGGTGCTGACCCGCCTGGTGAAGGACATCCTCGGCGACCGGCCGCACACCGTCGTCGCCTGCGGGCCCGACCTCAAGAGCTTCCTGGCCGCGCTCAACACCCTCGCCGAAGCCGGGGTCGACGTCCGGCCCGGACGGCTCGCCCGGCCGAAGCCGCCCGAACCGTCCCCGGCTGCCTGGGCCGTCGACGGGCGGTCCGTCCGTGCGCCCGGCTCCGAAGTCCCCGCCCTGCCCCCGGCCCGACGAATCCGGAGTACCGCCATGACCCAGCCCGCGCCCGGCCGCGACCAGGCGATCGTGGACTTCCTGCGCACCACCCGCGAGCTCGTCGCCGCCCAGCGGGAGGTCATGCTCGGCTACCTCGGCAGCGCGCCCGCACCCCGGCCCGCCCCGGCTCCGGCTCCGGTGGTGCTCGCAGAGCCGCAGCCGGAACCCGAGCCGGTGGCCGAAACCCCGGCCGACGTCATGGGCACGGTGATCGGCGTCATCAGCGAGCGCACCGGCTACCCGGCCGAGATGATCGCCGCCGACCTCGACCTCGAAGCCGACCTCTCCATCGACTCCATCAAGCGGACCGAGATCGCCGGCACCCTGCTGGCCCGCCTCGGCCTGCCCGCCGACGACCGCACCGACCAGCTCAGCCGCGACCGCACGGCGAACGCCCTCGCCACCCACCTCGAGAGCTGGCTGACGCCCACCCCGCCGGCCGCCCCGCCGCGCCGGTACCGGCTCGAACGGATCCCGGTGCCGCTGGACCCGGACCCCGGGCGGCTGCGCGGGAAGACGGTGGCCGCGCCGGACGACGACGCCGTGCGGGCCGCCTTCGCCGCGGCCGGGGCCGAGGTCGTGACCGGGGACGCCGACATCACCGTGCTGTTCGCCCGCGACCTCACCGAGGTGTTCACCCGGCTCAAGGCGCTGCGGGGGACCGTCCTCGTGACGGCGGAGCCGGAGACCGTACCCGGGCTCCGGGGCCTGGTGCGCTCGGCCGCGCTGGAGCGCGACGGCGTGACGCGGCTCGTCGAGGTCACCCAGGACGTGGCCAAGACGCTGGTGGACGAGGCCCTCAGCGACGGCCCTCCGGTCGTCGGCCACGACGACGCCGGCCGCTTCACGATCGAGCCGCGACCGGCGGACCTCCCGTCGATCGCCTACTCCGGCGCCGGTCCCGGTGGCGGTGAGCTCGCCGCGCTGGGCCTCGGCCCGGACTCCGTCGTCCTGCTGGTCGGCGGGGCCCGCGGGATCACCGCCCGCGCGGCGGTCGCGTTCGCCGCCTCCGGGTGCCGGCTCGAACTCGCCGGGCGGACCCCGTGGCCGGGCGAGCCGGACGACCTGCCCCAAGACCCCGCGGCGATGCGCGCGGTGCTGGCCGGCCGCGGGGGCTCGGTCGCCGGCATCGAACGCCGGGTGCGGACCGTCCTGGCCCAGCGCGAGATCGGCCGGACCCTCGACGAGATCCGCGCCGCGGGCGGGAGCGCGAACTACACCGCGCTCGACGTGCGCGACCCGGACGCCGCGCGGCGCCTCGTCAAGAACCTGCCCAGCCGGCTCGGCGGGGTCGTCTTCGCCGCCGGGGTCATCGACGACAAGCTCATGGCGGACAAGGACGAGCAGTCGTTCCGGGCCGTCTACGAGACCAAGGCGGACGGAGCGCGGAACCTGCTCGACGCGCTCGACGTCGAGCCGGGGTTCGTCGCGTTCTTCGGCAGCATCGCCGCGGTGCTCGGCAACCGCGGCCAGACCGACTACGCGGCCGCGAACGACGCGCTCGAAGCGCTCGGGACGACCTGGCCGGGGCGTGCCGTGACCGTCCACTGGGGACCCTGGGCGCCGGACGGTGACCACGCCGGCATGGTGTCCCCGGAGCTGGCCCGCGAGTACGAACGCCGTGACGTCGCCCTGCTCGACCCGGGCGAGGCCACCGCGGCCCTGCTGCGCGAGCTGGCCTACGGCACGGACCGCTCGGTGCTGTACACGGCGTCGCTGTGGTGATCCCGGTCGCGATCGTCGGCATGGGCGTGTTCCTGCCCGGAGCGTCCACAGTGGACCAGTACTGGCGGAACCTGGTGGCGGGCACCGACGCCGTCACCGACGTCCCGCCGCACCGCCGTGACCCGGAGTTCCACGGCCGCGACGGCAGCGCGCCGGACCGCACCCACGGCCGCCGCGGCGGCTTCACGCCGGAAACCCTGGACTTCGACCCGGTCGCCCACGGTGTCCCGCCGACGTCCCTCGACGGCACCGAGCCGGACCAGCTGACCGCGCTGGCCGTCGCCGTCGGCGCGGTGGCCGACGCCGGTGGCCTCGGCCGGCTCGGCGACCCCGAGCGCATCGGTGTCGTGCTCGGCCGCGGTGGGTACCTCTCGCCCGGGCTGCAGGGCTTCGACCAGCGGGTCCGCACCGTCCGGCAGATCACCCGCACGGTCGGCGAGCTGATGCCGTCGGCCGGGCCGGCCGTCCTGGAGCGGCTGCGGGCGGCGCTGCTCGAGCCGCTCGGCGAGTTCCGGCCGGAGACCGCCGCCGGGCTGGTGCCGAACCTCGCGGCCGCCCGCGTGGCGAACCGGCTCGACCTCGGCGGTCCCGCGTACACAGTGGACGCGGCCTGCGCGTCTTCGCTGGTCGCGGTCGACCAGGCGATCGGCGAGCTGATCCGCGGCCGCTGCGACGTCGTCCTCGCCGGCGGCGCGCACCAGACGCAGGACGACACGCTGTGGGCGCTGTTCACCCAGCTCGGCGCGCTGTCGCCGAGCCAGCGGATCAGCCCGCTGTCCCGCGAGGCGGACGGCATGCTCATCGGCGAAGGCACCGCGATCGTCGTGCTCAAGCGGCTCGCCGACGCCCGCCGCGACGGCGACCGCGTGTACGCCGTGATCCGCGGCAGCGGGACGTCGAGCGACGGGCGGGGCGCGAGCCTGCTCAGCCCGTCCGTCGCCGGGCAGACCCTCGCCCTGCGGCGGGCCTGGGCCGGGCGCGACCCCGCGGAGATCGGCCTGCTGGAAGCGCACGGCACCGCCACGCCCGCCGGGGACGCCGCCGAGCTGACCACGGTCGCCGACGTCTTCGGCCCGGCAGGCGGCCCGCGCGCGGTGATCGGCTCGGTCAAGTCGATGATCGGGCACACCCTGCCGACCGCCGGGGTCGCCGGGCTGGTCAAGGTGGCCCTCGCCCTGCACCACGGCGTCCTGCCGCCGACGCTGCACTGCGCCGACCCGAACCCGCTGCTCGACAAGACGCGCTTCCGGGTGCTGGCCGAGGCCGAGCCGTGGGGCGCGCTGCCGCGGGTGGCGGCGGTCAACGCGTTCGGCTTCGGCGGGGTGAACGCCCACGTCGTGCTCGAAGCCGGCGACCCGGCGCCGAAGCGGCGGGCGCGCGTCGAGGAGCCGGAACGCGTGCTGCGCCTGGCCGCGCGCACGCCGGCGGAACTCCTGGACGCACTCGACCGGCCCGGCGAGGGGGCCGGCCCGTGCCGGATCGGGATCGTCGGCCCGGACCAGCGCAAGCTGGCCACGGCCCGCCGGGTGCTCGCCAAGGTGGCGGCCGAGGGCCGGTCCTGGCACGGTGCCGGCGACGTCTGGTGCAGCGTCGACCCGCTCCTGCCGGGCGGGAAGACCGTGTTCGTCCACCCGGGACTGGAGGCCGGCGGCGAACCGCGCCTCGACGACGTGGCAACGCACTTCGGCCTCGACCGGCCACGGTGGTCGACGGCGAGCGTGCTCGACCGCGCGGCGAGCGTGTCGGCGGCCGGGCTGCTGCTCGACGACGTCCTGCGGCGGCTGGCGGTCCGGCCGGACGCGCTGGCCGGGCACAGCGTCGGGGAGTGGACCGCGATGCAGGCCGCCGGGATGTACACCGCGGCGCCGGACGCGCCGGCGCGCTACTGGCCGGACGGCTTCGAGCTGCCCGAAGCGGACTACCTCGTACTGGGCGCCCCGGCGGCGCGCGTGGCCGGGCTGCTGCCCGGCGACCTCGTCGTTTCCCACGAGAACGCGGTGCGGCAGACCATCGTGTGCGGTCCGCCGGACGCCGTCGCGGCCTTCGCGGAGACCTGCCGCGGCCAAGGGATCGTGGCCACGACCCTGCCGTTCCGGTCCGGGTTCCACACCCCGCTGATGGAACCGCACCTCGCGCCCTTCGCCCGGCTCGCCGCGGACCTGGACCTGCGTGCCCCGAGGCTGCCGGTGTGGTCGGCGACGACCGCACGGCCGTACCCGGCGGCCCCGGACGACGTCCGCCGGCTCTACCTGGACCACCTGCTGCGCCCGGTCCGGTTCCGGGCGCTGACCGAGGCGCTGCACGACGCCGGGTTCCGGGTGTTCGTGCAGGTCGGCGCGGGTCAGCTCGGCTCGTTCGTCACCGACACGCTCGGCGAGCGACGGCACCTGGTCGTCGCGGCGGCGTCGGGAACCCGGCCGGGGCTCGCGCAGCTGCGGCGCCTCGCCACCGCGCTGTGGGCCGAGGGCGGCGACCCGGACTTCGGTGCGCTGGAACCGCGGCGGATCCGGCTCACCACCGGGAATTCCCTGCTCTCGCTGGGGGAAGCCGCCCACGGCCTGCTGGCCGAGCCGCACTTGCCCGCCGGGGTGCCGGACCCGATCGTCGCCGAGTTCACCGCGTTGCTCACCGAGACCCGGCAGGCCGCGGTGGACGTGGTCACGGCCGCACGCCGGCGCTTCGAGTCCACTGTGGACGTCTCGATGGCGGCGATGCCGTACCTGCGCGACCACCGGTTCTTCCGGCAGCGCGAAGACTGGCCCGACGAATCGGACTTCCGGCCGGTGGTGCCCGCGACGACCCTGGTCGACCTGGCCTGCCGGGCGGTCGAGCGCACCTGGCCGGGCACCACGGCGGTCGCGGTGCGGGATGCGGTGTTTTCGCGCTGGCTCATCGCCGCCCCGGCCCAGCGGGTGCCGCTGTCGATGTCCCGCGACGGCGACCACGTGACCGTCGAAATCGGCCCGTACGCGCTGATGACCGTCGAGCTGGGGACGTACGCGCGACCGCCGTCACCGGCGCAGGTGCCCGGGCCGGAGACCACGCCGCCGCTGACCGCGGCCGAGATCTACGCGCGGCGCGAGATGTTCCACGGTCCGGCCTACCAGGGCCTGGCCCGGCTGACCGGCCTCGGCGAGCAGCACATCCGCGGCGAACTGGTCGTCCCGGACGCGCCCGGCGGGCTGCTCGACAACGTCGGCCAGCTGCTCGGCTGCTGGCTGATGGCCACCCGGACCGACGACCTGCTGGCGTTCCCGCGCTCGATCGGCAAGCTCACCTGGTACGGCCCCGAACCGGCGCCGGGAACCCGCGTGACCTGCCAGGTGCGGGTCCGGCTGCCGCGGCCCGACGTCCTCGAAATGGCCGCCGAGCTGGTGCGCGACGGCCGGGTGCTGGCCACCATCGAGGGGTGGCGGGACGTCCGGTTCCCGTGCGACCGCGCGGCCCACCGCGTCTACGCGTTCCCGGCGGAGCACCTGCTCGGCGAACGGCGGGACGACGGCTCGGTCGCCGTCACCGACCGCTGGCCGACGGTCGCCGCGCGGGACATCTACGCCGGGATCTACCTCGGCGCGGCCGAACGCGCGGAGTTCGCCGCCGTCCCGCCGCGGGAGCAGCGCGGCTGGCTGCTGCGGCGGATCGCCGTCAAGGACGCCGTCCGCGCCCGGCTCGGCGAACCCGTCTACCCGGCGGAAATCCGCGTCCACGACGACGGCACGGTGTCCGGGCGGCACCGGGAGCTGCCGGGCTTCGCCGTCTCGACCGAACTGGTCGGTGACACCGCCATCGCACGATTCAGGAGCACGCCATGACCATCGACCACGCGTCCGCCACCTTCGACGTCGTCGCCGAGCTGCTCGCCGGGCTCGTCGGCGACGTCGAGGTGCTCGGCATCGAAATCACGCCGGACACGACGTTCCACGAAGACCTGCAGCTGGAGAGCATCGACCTGGTGACCTTCGCGAGTATCCTGTCCGAGCACTTCGGCGCGGACGTCAACCTCGCCGAGCACCTGGCGGAGAAGGACCTCGACGACGTCATCGGGCTGACCGTCGGCGACATCGCCCGGTTCGTGGGGGAGCGCACGTGCCCACGATGACCGTCAACGGGCTGCGCACGAACGTGCAGCTCGTGCCCGCCGGCGGCACCGAGACCGTGGTGTTCCTGCACGGCATGGGCACCGACAGCCTGGCGAGCTTCTACCTCACGCTGGCGCCGCCGGTCGCGGCCGCGGGCATCGACGTGATCAGCTACGACCTGCGCGGGCACGGCAAGACCGAGCGGCCCGAGCGCGGGTACACCCTCGGTGACTTCGTCGCCGACCTGGACGACCTGCTGCGGCAGCTCGGCGTCGACCGGCCGGTGCACCTGGTGGGCAACAGCTTCGGCGGGACCCTGGCCTACAGCTACGCCGTGGCGTGCCCGGAGCGCGTCCGCAGCATCGTGTGCATCGAATCCGAGCCGGCGACCGAGGTGTGGGCGGAGAAGATGAGCGCGATCCTGGCGCACACCGTCCGGTTCCTGCAGGTGGAGGAGAGCTTCGACTGGATCGAAGCGAACTTCAGCGCGCACCACCGGCGGCTCGCGCGGATGGCGGCCGAGCGGATCACGTCGACGAAGATGGCCGAGGAGGTCCCGCTCGGGCCGTTGCTCACCTGGGAGCAGGTGGCGGCGATCGGCTGCCCGGTGCTGTCCATCCTGGGCAGCCACGGCTACCAGGCCGACGACCTCGAGGCGCTGACGTCGCTGTTGCCGAACGGCGAGCTGCACGTGTTCGAGGGGCAGGGGCATTCGGTGCTGGTGGAGCAGCACCGGGAGGTCCGCGAGCTGGTGCTGCGCTGGATCGGGCGGCACGCGGCGTGAGGTTCCTGCTCGTCGTACCGCCGCTGGCCGGGCACGTGGCGCCGTTGCGGGGGGTGGCGGCGGTGCTCGCCGCGCGGGGGCACTCCGTCGCCTGGTGCGGTCCCGACCCGGATCTGTCCACTTTGGTTTCCGGCAAGGTGTTCCCGGCCGGGGATTCCGGGCCGTTCGCGCTGTCCCTGCGGCCACCGGGGTTGCGTGGGTTCGCCGCGCTGAAGTACCTGTGGGAGTCGTACCTGGTGCCGCTGGCGGATGCGATGGTGCCGGGCGTGGCCGCGGCGGTCTCCGCGTTCGCGCCCGACGTGGTCGTGGTGGACCAGCAGGCGATGGCCGGAGCGCTGGTGGCCGCGCGGTGCGGGCTGCCGTGGGCGACGTCGGCTTCGACGTCGACCGAGCTGGCCGACCCGCTGGGGTCGTTGCCGAAGATCGCGTCCTGGGTTTCGCAGCTGCAGGCCGGGCTGCGCGCTCGCCACGGCGTACTGCTGGGCGACCTGCGGTTCTCGCCGCACCTGGTGCTGGCGTTCACGACCCGCGCACTGGCCGGGGACTCGCGGCTGGCGGTGCCGGTGGCCTACGTCGGGCCGGTGCTGCCTCCTTCGCCGGCCGCGTGGTCCGTTGTGGACGATCGGCCGCTGGTGGTGGTGACGCTGGGGACGTCGAACGATTCGGCGGGCGCGCGGTTCCTGGCGGAGAGCGTGGATGCACTGGCGGGCATGCCTTCTTTCCAGGGACTGGTGGTGGACCCGACGGGTTCTCTGGTGAGCGAGAGCGTGCGGCTGGCTCGCCGGATCCCGCAGGTGGCAGCGTTCGCCCGGGCATCGGTGGTGGTCTGCCACGGCGGCCACAACACGGTGTGCGAAGCCCTGGCGGCCGGGGTGCCACTGGCGGTGGCCCCGATCCGCGACGACCAGTCGATGCTGGCCCAGCAGGTGGTGACGGCCTCGGCCGGGGTACGCCTGCGCTTCGACCGAGCGAAGGCGGCGGACATCCGTTCGGCGATCGAGGCGGCGGAGGAGTACCGGCCGGGGGCGGAGAAGATCCGCGAGTCGTTCGAGGCCGCGGGCGGGGCGGAAGAAGCGGCGACGCACCTGGAGTCCCTGGGTTGAACTGCCACGAATCCCGGTCAGCGGTCACGCATGACAGCGTCGGCTCGAAGCAGCGCAATGACTCCCAATACTCGGGAGCCTTCCGGCGGTCGGCTCGTCGCGGCGGCCTTCCTCGACCACGGTCATGAGCAGGCGTAGTTCGGCTTCGGGCAGCGATTCGCTCATCGGCTCGGATCGCCATCCCCTCCGGTTGCCGGGTCGAGGACCAGGTGCGGCAGGACAAGCGCGACCGCCTTGGCTCGGGTGCGGACGCCGGTCCGATCGAAGATGTGCTCGATGTGCTTGCGCACGGTCCCGACCGAGACGAACAGCCGTTGCGCGATGTCGGCGTTGCTCCGGCCTTCGGCGACGAGCCGGAGCACGTCCAGTTCTCGTGGGGTGAGCCGGGGGACACCCGCGCGGCGTCGGCGGGCATGGAGGTGGATCTCGTGCAGGTGTGGTCTGAGCAACTGCAGGACGAGCCGATCTCGCTCGTCGAAGTCGCGTCCGCCGTCACGCCAGATCTGCATCCGCCGGGTGTGGCCGAAGGGGGCGGGCAGGGAAACGAGCAGGCTGAAGCGGTGGCCCTGAGGACCGTAGAGCTCCGCGTACATCGGAGCGTTCCGCAGTTCCCGAGCGGAGTAGAAATCGGACCACAACGTGATGCTGGTGAGATCCCCGGTGCGGTCGGGATATGCGCACGGCAGGAACGTCCTGCGCAGCTGCCAGAACCCGTCGTTCGTCCGGCTGTCTCCGGCACCATCGAGTTCCAGCCGCCGGTCGCCGTCGGCGAGCGTCTGGAACACCGGCACCTGCCTGTCGGTGACGACGAGTTCCTTGAACACCAGAGAATCCCCGGGGACCAGCGCGAGCAACGCCTCCAGCGCGGCCCAGGGCATGGCGTCGGTGGGATCGTCACGCATGCCGGCTTCCGCCACATGCACCAGCGCACGGAGATCACGCTCGGACAGATTCGTGGCCATCGGTGACCACCCCCTCGTCGAAACCATCGTACGCTTCGGGGGCGGAAAATACGCCTTGAGGCGAATATCTTCTTAGCTCTGCCTGCCGCATCCTCGAGGGGCAACACGAGGAGGAGGCCATGTCATCGATTGTCGAACTGGAAGTGTCGGGTGACGAGGATCCCCGGACTGTGCTCACCACCCGGATCCGGCCAAAAGTGGAAAGTTGGAAACATATCTGGCGCAAGCCACATCTCGCCGGCGCCGATTGCTGAACCTGGCCGTCGTCACGGGATCGCTGGCCGCGACCCTCACTGCCGCGCCGGCCTTGGGCGGAAAACCGGTTGCGGACTGGTTGACGGCGACGTTGGGGCTGTCATCTCCGGCCTGGCGGCTGCTTTGCGCGGCCGCGATGATCTGCTCGCTCACCGCCACGATCACGATCCAGTTGCTGTGCGGGCTCCTGGCAAAGAGAACCGAGGGTAATCATGGCTGAAGTTGCCGATTTTGTCGTCATCGACCGGAACGAAGTCGAGCAGTCGGTCGGTGGCAAGTGGAAGTCGCCGAAGTTCGCGACGAGGAACGTTCTCAGGGTCAACGGTGTCGAGCGGAACGATGCTTGCATCACACTCACTTTCAGCGTGCACAAGGACGCGCCGCATGGCTTCAGCGCCATCCGTATCATTGTGAACGATCATCCACTTCCACAGCTGGTGCAGGGCAAGGCTGACTCCTACAACACGATCGCGTCCGCGTTCCCCGCATCGTACCTGAAGAGCGGGGGTGGAAACGTGGTCGAACTGCATGCGCAGAACGAGAACCCGTTCATAGTCCGGCATGTCATCGTTCAGTTCCGCAAGAACGGCTAAGCGCGGGCGCGGAAGGTGCGGGCCGCCAGTAGCGAGCCCGCCACCGCCGCCGTCGCGGCGATCACCAAGGCCGTGAAAACCGACCAGCCCAGCGGGCGGCCCAACGCCAGCGCCCGGGTCGCATCGATCGCGTACGTCAGCGGGTTCACCGCCGAGACCGCACGGACCCACGCCGGCATCGTGTCCAGGGGCATGTACGCGCTCGACGAGAACATCAGCGGGAACATCACCACGAACGACGCCGCCTGGAGGGTCTCCGCCTTGCGCAGCCACGTGGTGATCGCCACGAACACCCAGCTCAAGCACCAGCCGACCACCAACGTCAGGAGCAGGGCCAAGCCCAGGCCCAGCACCCCGCCGGCCGGGCGGAAGCCCAGGAACACCACGCTCGCCAGGGCCGTCACCACCAGCTGCACACCCAGCCGCGCGGAATCCGCCAACGTCCGCGCCACCAGGACCGAAAACAGCGAGATCGGCAGGCAACGCAGCCGTCCGGTGAAGCCGCCGTAGATCTCCGCCAGCAGGCCCGCTCCCGAGCTCATCGCCGTCGTCATGGCGATGTTGACCAGCGTGGCCGGCACCAGGAAGTTCACGTAACCCTGGTACGCCGCGACCCCCGGCAGCGCACCGACGCCGCTGAACACCTGGCTGAACAACAACAGCAGCACCACCGGTTGCAGCAGGCCGAAGAAGACCAGCCGCCGGTCGGCGAACGCCGTTCGCAGCGAACGGGCCGTCAGGACCCGGACCTGCGTCCAGAAGCCCGATTCGGGCCAGGCCGTGGGATCACCGAGCGCGGCGACGACCGCGTGGTGCCGGGCGCGCGTCACGATGCCGTCCGGTGCAGGGAAAGGTAGACGTCGTCGAGCGTCGGCTCGGTCACCGTCAGGTCCCGCAGCGGTGCGCCCGCCGCGTCGAGCGCGCGGACCACCACCGGGATGTCGCCCGGGCCGGCCAGCGGCACGGTGAGCACCAGCCCGGCGCGTCCGGCCGCGAGCCCCAGGCGCGACAACGCGTCCACCGCGCGCCGCAACGCCAGCTCGGTGCCGAACGTGCACGTCGCCGACCGGGTGCCGAGCCGGGCCTTCAGCTGCGCCGGCGTCCCCGACACGGTGATGTGCCCGAGGCCGAGGACGACGACGTGGTCGGCCAGCCGGTCCGCCTCCTCGAGGTACTGGGTGGTGAGCACGACCGTGGTGCCGCGGGCCGCGAGGCCCTCGACGATCGTCCACAACCCGGCCCGGCTCACCGGGTCGAGGCCGGTGGTCGGCTCGTCGAGGAAGAGCACCTGCGGGGCGCCGACCAGGCTCGCGGCCAGGTCCAGGCGCCGCCGCATGCCGCCGGAGTAGGTCCCGGCCGGGCGGTCGGCCGCGTCTTCGAGGCCGAAGGCCGCGATCAGCTCGGTGGCCCGCGCGAGCGCCTGCCGCGGCCGGGCACCCAGCAACCGGGCGATCAGCACCAGGTTCCCGCGGCCGGACAGGGCGTCGTCGACCGCGGCGAACTGCCCGGTGACGCCGATCCGCCGCCGCACCGCGCGGCCGCGCTGCACCACGTCGTAGCCGCAGACGCGGGCGGTGCCCGCGCTCGGCCGGACGCGCGTGCTGAGGATGTCGATCAGGGTGGTCTTCCCGGCGCCGTTGTGGCCGAGGACCGCCAGCACCGTGCCGCGGGCGACGCTGAGGCTGATCCCGGCGAGCGCGGTGACTTCGCCGTACTGTTTCGCGAGGTCCGTCACGGCGATGACCGGCTGGGGCATGGCCGCTCCTTTCCTGCCTGGCGAAAAGGTATCGGGACCGCTCGTGCCGATCAAGAAGAACACCGCCATTCGCCGGGCGCGTGACAAATTTCGCGGAATCGGATCGCACCCGCGTGACAAGCGCTGACCTGCGTGACCCTTCCGGGCCGGGGCGATCTCCTGTGCGTGACAAAGAATCGGCGGTCGCTTGTTCGCCTGGAAACACGGAGGTAGCTTTGCCGAAATTCCCCCATTTCCCGAGGTGACGACCCGTGAAGTTTTCGTGGAAGTCGAGAAAGCCCGCCTTCGGCCTGGCCGCCGCGACCGCCGCGGCGGTCGCGGCGACCGTCGCGCTCGTCGGGGCGGGCCCGAGCCAGGCCGCCCCGGTGAGCCTGACGCTCAACTACAACTGCCCGTTCCCGCTGATCGGCGACCAGGTGCTGTCGGTGAAGATCGACACCAACCTGCCCGACAACGCCGTCGCGGGCGCCGCGTCGACCCCGATCACCTTCGACGTCGACGTCACCGTGCCGGAGACCGCCACCGAGGGGCTCGCCCTGGTCGGCGCCACTTCGCTGGACGGCTCGGCGAAGGCCGCGGCGACGCTCAAGTACCCGGTCGACAAGACGCTGAACCTGAACCTGCCGCTGACGATCGCCTCGACGCCGGTGCCGCCGTCGGGCGCCTTCCACGTCAAGAGCAGCGGCAAGGCGCCCGCGGTGACGTTTCCCAGCCCCGGCACCGCGTCGGTGACGGTCGGGAACTTCAGCACCACGATGACCCCGCGCACCGCGGACGGCCAGCCGACCGACCTCGGCACGTTCACCTCCGACTGCGTCGCGGTCCCGGGCCAGAACCAGCAGCTGGGCACGTTCGAGATCAAGCCGGCGGGCGGCACCACGACGCCGACCACGCCCACCACCCCGACCACGCCCACGACGCCGACGACGGAACCCACCACGCCGACGACCGAGCCGACGACGCCGACCACCCCGACGACGCCGACCACCCCGACGACGCCGACCACCCCCACGACGGAACCGACGACGCCGACCACGGAACCCACGACTCCGACGACCGAGCCGACCACGCCGACCACGGAGCCCACGACTCCCACGACCGAGCCGACGACTCCCACCACGGAACCCACGACTCCGACGACCGAGCCGACCACGCCGACCACGGAACCGACGACTCCCACGACCGAGCCGACGACCCCGACGACGGAACCCACGACGCCGACCACGGAACCGAGCACGCCGACGACCGAGCCCACGACCCCGACCACCCAGCCGACGACCCCGACTACCACCCCGACGAACCCGCCGGGCGGCATCGAGGTCAAGTACTCCGTGCAGGGCAAGTCGGTTCTCAAGCAGCTGCACGCCACGCTGCCCCTCGGCCCGGGCACCCTCGACGCGAAGCTCGACGCGGCCTCCGGCAAGTTCGGCGCCCAGCTCGCGCTGCCGAAGTCCGACGTGAACTTCCGGGTCCTCGGCTTCATCCCGGCGTCGGCGACGGTGAAGCTGAACCAGGTCGGCGCGATCACCGGCACGCTCACCGCGGGCGCGGTCAAGGCGAACGCCCGGATCGACGTCCAGCTCACCAAGGTCCGCGTGTTCGGCTTCCCGATCCTGTCGTCGAAGTCGTGCCACACGGTCGACCCCGCGGACGTGCCGCTCGTCTCGGCGCCCGGGTTCGACCCGCTCAAGGGCGGCAGGCTCAGCGCGACCTACGGCATCCCGCAGTTCACCGGCTGCGGCTTCCTGACCGGCCTGATCACCGGCATCACCTCCGGTCCCGGCAACAAGCTGGACGTCACCCTCGCCAAGAAGTGAACTCGATGACCCTGACCCGATTTTCACTGCCGCTCGTGCTGGCAGTGGCCGCGATCTCGCTCGGCGCCGCGGAGGCGGCGCCGGGCGAGACCGCCCCGGCACCCCAAGCGGCCACGCAGATCCCGTTCGGTTTCACCCTCGGGGACGCGCAGCAGCCGACCACGAGCCACGTGGCCAAGCTCGGGTCCGACATCGTCTTCCCGCCGGGCGCCTTCGACGGCTTCCTGGGCGGCCTCACGAACACCGTGCCGATCTCCGGCAAGCTGACCATCCCGCCGGCGAACGGCTACTTCGTCGCGTTCCGGTTCATGCCCACCACCGGCCGGGTCGAGATCGTCCCGGACGGTGACGCCACCGGAACGGCCACCGTGCACACGGGCAAGGACAAGGACTGCAAGGCCACGCAGACCAACATCTGCGCCGACACGGACGTCACCGCCAAGGTGTTCATCAAGCTCTCCGACGTGCAGGTGGACGGCAAACCCCTCGACGTCGGCCCGGACTGCCGGACGGCCCAGCCAGCGGCGGTCACCATCAAGGCGCTGGTGCCGATTTCCCCGCCCGCCCCGCCGGTGAAGGTGACGTCGACCTTCACCACACCGCCGTTCGCCGGGTGCGTCGGGCACGAGGACGTCAGCCGGCTGCTCACCGGCCTGGTTTCCGGGCCGGGCAACACCTTCGTCTCCAACCTCCAGCTCCGCTGCTTCAGCACCGGGTGCAAGCCATGACGACGTTCCTGAGCGAAGCGCCGCAGAAGGCCGCGAACGGCCTGCGCGAGTTCGGCCGGATGTGCGCGATGGGCCTCGACGTCCTGGTCGCCATGCTCCGCCGCCCGTATCAGGTACGGGAGTTCGTCCAGCAGTTCTGGTTCATCGCCAGCGTGTCCATCACGCCGGCGATCCTGGTGTCGATCCCGTTCGGCGCGGTCATCTCGCTGCAGCTCGGCTCGCTCACCAGCCAGATCGGCGCCCAGCAGTTCAACGGCGCGGCGAGCGTGCTGGCCGTCGTGCAGCAGGCCAGCCCGATCGTGACCACGCTGATCATCGCCGGCGCGGGCGGCAGCGCCATCTGCGCCGACCTCGGCGCGCGCAGCATTCGCGAGGAGATCGCCGCGATGGAGGTGCTCGGCGTCTCGCCGATCCACCGGCTGGTGGTGCCGCGCGTGCAGGCCGCCGTCGGGGTGTCCGTGCTGCTGAACGGCCTGGTCAGCGTGGTCGGCGTACTGGGCGGCTACTTCTTCAACGTGATCGTCCAGGGCGGCACCCCCGGCGCCTACCTGGCCAGCTTCAACGCCCTCGCCCAGCTGCCCGACCTGGTCGTCAGCTCGATCAAGGCGGTGATCTTCGGTTACCTCGCCGGGGTCGTCGCGGCCTACCGCGGCCTGAACCCGAAGGGCGGCCCCAAGGGCGTCGGCGACGTCGTCAACCAGTCCGTCGTCATCACGTTCCTGCTGCTGTTCTTCGTCAACACCGTGCTCACCGCGCTGTACCTGCAGCTGGTCCCGGCGAAGGGAACCTGAGTGGCCATCCTCGGCAAACCCGGCGACCGGCTGTTCGACCTCGGCGACCAGCTGCTGTTCTACGCCCGCGCGCTCGCCGCCATCCCGCTCGCCGTCACCCGCTACTTCCGCGAGGTCGTCCGGCTGCTGGCCGAAGTGACGTTCGGCAGCGGCGCGCTCGCGGTGATCGGCGGCACGATCGGCGTGATGGTCGGGCTGTGCGTGTTCACCGGCGTGACGGTGGGCCTGCAGGGGTTCAGCGCGCTGAACCAGATCAACATCTCCGCGATGACCGGGTTCCTGACCGCGTACTTCAACACGCGCGAGATCGCGCCGCTGGTCGCCGGGCTCGCCCTCTCGTCCACTGTGGGCAGTGGGTTCACCGCGCAGCTCGGCGCGATGCGGATTTCCGAGGAGATCGACGCGCTGGAGGTGATGGCCGTGCGGAGCATGCCGTACCTGGTCACCACCCGGATCGTCGCCGGGTTCATCGCCATCATCCCGCTGTACGTGATCGGGCTGCTGATCTCCTACCTCGGCTCGCGGCTGACCACGGTCGTCTTCTTCGGACAGTCCGGCGGCACCTACGACCACTACTTCACGCTGTTCCTGCCGCCCGGCGACGTCCTGTGGTCGTTCGGCAAGGTGCTCGTCTTCAGCGTCGGCGTGATCCTGACGCACTGCTTCTACGGCTACCGCGCCGGCGGCGGCCCGGCCGGGGTCGGCGTCGCGGTCGGCCGGGCCGTGCGGACGTCGATCGTGCTGATCAGCGTGCTCGACCTGTTCCTCTCCCTGGCCATCTGGGGTGCGACGACCACGGTGAAGGTGTCCGGATGAGCCGGTTCCGCACGCAGCTCGCCGGGGTGGCCTTCCTCGGCGTGCTCGTCCTGCTCGGCTGGCTCGCGGTGGCGATCTACGACAAGGACTTCGACGACGCCGAGCTGGTGACGCTGCGGGCGGACCGCCTCGGCAACCAGCTCGCGCCGACCGCGGAGGTCAAGGTCAGGGGCGTCCCGTTCGGAGAGGTCCGGGCCGTGCGCAGCACGCGCACGGGCGCCGAGATCGACCTCGCCCTCGACCCGGCGAAGATCGGCCTGCTGCCCGGGAACGTCTCCGCGCGGCTGCTGCCGAAGACGGTGTTCGGCGAGCGGTACGTCAACCTCGTGCTGCCGGACAGTCCACAAGGGAAGCTCGAGGCCGGTGCGGTGATCGCGCAGGACCGCTCCTCCAACGCCATCGAGCTGGAACGCGTGCTCGGCGACCTGCTGCCGCTGCTGCGCGCGGTCCAGCCGCAGAAGCTGAACAGCTCGCTCGGCGCGATCTCCCAGGCGCTCGACCACCGCGGGAAACCCCTCGGCGACAGCATCGTCAAGCTGCAGGACCTCCTCGGGCAGGTGAACCCGCTGATGCCGCAGTTCAAGGCCGACATCACCGGGCTGGCGAACGCCGCCGACGTCTACACGAAGGCCGCGCCGGACATCCTCCAGGCGCTGAGCGACCTCTCGACCACCGCGAAGACCATCGTGGACACCCGGGCCGACCTCGACAACCTCTACGCGAGCGTCACCAGCGCCACCGGGCACCTCAACGAATTCCTGCGCAAGAACAAGGACAACCTGATCGGCGTCTCGGCGGCGAGCCGGCCGACGCTGGAGCTGCTGTCGCGCTACTCCCCGGAGTTCCCGTGCTTGTTCGACGCGGTCAACCGGCTCAAGCCGCTGATGGAGAAGGCACTCGGCAAGGGCACGAACGAGCCCGGCCTGCACGTGACGCTCACCGTGCAGGACCCGCGCGAGAAGTACGTCCCCGGCCGGGACACCCCGCGGTTCGACGCCACCGGCGGCCCGAAGTGCTACGGCGGCGGCGCGGCGGCCGCGGGCCCGGCCGACGGCGACCTCGGCCCGGCCAACTCGCCCGGTGAGCGGAAACTGGTCGCGGAGCTCCTGAAGCCAGCGCTGGGTGACGTGCCCGACTGGAGCAGTGTCCTCATCGGACCGGCGCTGCGCGGGACGGAGGTGACCGTCCGATGAGGAGCGTGGCGGGGCCCGCCGTCAAGGGGCTCATCTTCTTCCTGGTCACCGCGGCCGCAACGGCCGTGCTGGCGATCACCATCGCCAACTCGAACGTCGGTGAGACCATCGGCTACACCGCCCGCTTCACCGACGCGACCTCGGTCAACCCCGGCGACGAAGTGCGGATGGCCGGGGTCCGGATCGGCCAGGTCGACTCGGTGCGGGTCGTCGAACACCGGCTCGCCGACGTGGAGTTCTCGGTCGGCCGCGCGCACCGGCTCACCGCGTCGGCCTCGGTCACCGTCCGCTACCGGAACCTGGTCGGGCAGCGGTACCTGTCGATCGACCCTGGCGCCACCGACACCTCGCCGACGCTCGCCGAAGGCGCGCAGATCCCCTTGGAGCGGACCAAGCCGGCGCTCGACCTCACCGCGCTGTTCAACGGCTTCAAGCCGCTCTTCCAGGCGCTGTCGCCCAACGACGTCAACCAGCTCTCGTTCGAGATCATCCAGGTCCTGCAGGGGGAGGGCAGCACGATCGACAGCCTGCTGCGGCACACCGCGTCGCTGACTTCGACCCTGGCCGGGAAGGACGCGCTGATCGGCCAGGTGATCGGCAACCTCAACACCGTGCTCGACACGCTGAACGCCCAGGGCGACCAGTTCGACACGCTCGTCGACACCACCGCCCGGCTGGTCACCGGCCTGGCCGCGGACGCCAAGCCGATCGGGCAGGCCATCGGCGGCCTCGGCGAGCTGACCACGGCGACCGCCGGGCTGCTGGAGCAGGGCCGTCAGCCGCTCAAGGGCAGCATCACCGCACTCGGTGACCTGTCGAAGAACCTGGCCGACAACACCCCGGTGTTCCAGCAGTTCCTCGACAACCTGCCGAAGAAGCTCGACCGGATCGGCACGCTGTTCTCCTACGGCTCGTGGGCGAACTTCTACCTCTGCTCGGTGCAGACGGACGCGAAACCGGCGCCGGGCGGCCCGCCCCCGGGCATCCCGGTGACGGCTGCGAGGTGCCGGTGAAACCCTTCCGCAGCCGCAACCCGATCGCCGTCGGCGCGGTGACCGCACTGGTCATGGCCCTGATCGGGAGTGCCACCTTCTTCTCCGACGACCTGCCGCTCATCGGCGGCGGTACCACGTACCGGGCCGAGTTCCACGAGGCCGCCGGGCTGAAGCCGAACGACGAGGTCCGCGTCGCCGGGGTGAAGGTCGGCGAGGTCACCGACGTGCGGCTGGCCGGCGACCACGTCGAGGTACTGTTCCGGGTCCGCGACACCTGGGTCGGCAACCGGACCACGGCGGCGATCAAGATCAAGACGCTGCTCGGCCAGAAGAACCTCGTCCTCGACCCGGTCGGCAACGCCGAGCTGAACCCGGACCAGCCGATCCCGGCCGAGCGGACGAGCTCGCCCTACGACGTCACCGCGGTCTTCAACGACCTGGCGAGCACGGTCGGCGCGATCGACACCGACCAGCTCGCCCAGGCGTTCCGGACGCTGTCCGACACGCTCGGCGCGTCCGCCCCCAGCGACGTCAAAACGGCGTTCAACGGGATCGCCGCCCTGTCGCAGACGCTGGCCTCACGCGACGAAGAGCTGGTCAAGCTGTTCCAGAACACCAACCAGGTGTCGAAGACGCTCGGCGGGCGCTCCGACCAGATCCAGGCGCTGGTCCGCGACGGCAACACCCTCCTCACCGAGCTGAACGCCCGCAAGGACGCCATCGCGAAGCTGTTCACCGGCATCAAGAACCTCTCGATCCAGCTGCGCGGGCTGGTCGCGGAGAACCAGAAGACGCTCGGCCCGGCGCTCGACCAGCTCGACCGCGTGGCGACCGTGCTGCAGCGGAACCAGGGAAAGCTCGAGGACAGCCTGCGCCTGGCCGGGCCGTTCTACCGGCTGCTCGGCAACGCCGTCGGCAACGGCCGGTGGATCGACACCTACATCTGCGGACTGATCCCGACCGGCAGCACGCCGGGCAGCTGCCGGCCGCCGAAGAACGGGGGACGCTGATGGCCCACCAGCTCATCGACCTGGGTGCCGAGGCGCGACGGCGGACGCGGTTGCGGGCCCTCACGCTCGGCGTTCTGCTCGCCCTCGTCGTCTCGGCCGCGTGGCCCGTGGTCACCGCCCCTGCCGAGCGGACGCTGACCGCGTACTTCACCGCCGCCGTCGGCATCTACCCGAACTCGGACGTCCGCGTCCTCGGCGTCGCCATCGGCTCGGTGTCCAAAGTGGAACCGAACGGCACCGACGTCAAGGTCACCATGACGCTGCGGCCGGGCGTGCCGCTGCCCGCGGACGCCGGGGCCGTCGTCATCACGCCGAGCCTGGTCGCCGACCGGTACGTCCAGCTCATGCCGGTCTACCGCGGCGGCCCGCAGCTGCCCGACGGTGCGTCGATCCCACGGGAGCGCACCGCGACGCCGGTCGAGGTGGACGACCTGCTGCACAGCCTCAACCAGCTGATGTCCGCGCTTGGGCCGCAGGGCGCCAACAAGGACGGCGCGGTCAGCGAGGTCCTGACCCGGTCGGCGGACTACCTGAACGGCACCGGGCAGACGATCGGCACCGCGATCAAGAACCTCGGCGAGTTCGCGCGCACGGCGAGCGATTCCAAGGACGACCTGTTCAGCTCCGTGGACAACATCAGCAGGTTCACCGCGATGCTCGCCGCCAACGACGGCCAGGTGAAGCAGGCCATCTCGCAGATCGCCTCGCTCAGCAAGGTGCTGGCCGACCAGCGTGACCAGTTCTCCGGCGCGTTGACCGAGCTGACCCAGGCGCTGAGCGTCGTGCAGGGGTTCATCAAGGACAACCGCGGTCGCGTGCAGTCCGATGTGGACAAGCTGGCCGACATCACGAAGGTACTGGTGAACCAGAAGGACTCCCTCGCCGAAGCGCTGCAGGCGGCCCCGAACGCCCTGACGAACCTGCTGGGTGCCTACGACCAGGCCAACGGGACGATCGACGGCCGCGGCAACCTCCTCGAATACGCGGAGCCGAAATGAAGTCACTGGTCAAGCTGGCCGCGGTGGTCACCCTCGCGCTGGTCACCACCGGTTGCGGCAGCGGGGTGAGCGTCTACGACATCCCGCTGCCGGGCGGCGCCGCGCTCGGCGACCACCCGATCCACGTCACCGCGAGCTTCACGAACGTGCTGGACCTGGTGCCGCAGTCCGGGGTCAAGGTCAACGACGTCCCGGTCGGCCAGGTCGTCAAGGTCGAGCTGGCGCCGGATGGGCACAGCGCGGTCGTCGAGCTGCTGCTCAACGGCGACGTCGACCTGCCGGGCAACGCCGTCGCCCGGCTGCGGCAGGCGAGCATCCTCGGCGAGAAGTTCGTCGAACTCGCCCCGCCCGACGACGCGACGCCGTCGGGCCGGCTGCTCGACGGCGCGGACATCCCGCTGGACCGGTCGACGCTGACGCCCGAGATCGAGGAGGTCTTCGGAGCGCTGTCGTTGCTGCTCAACGGGGGCGGCGTCGCGCAGGTGCAGAACATCAGCCACGAGCTGAACGACGCACTCGGCGGCAAGGAGACCGCGGCGCGGTCCCTGCTGTCCGATCTGGACACCTTCGTGCGGGGGCTCGACGAGCACCGCAACGAGATCACCCGGGCCATCGAGAGCGTCAACAAGCTCTCGGCGACGCTGAACGCGCACACCGACCGGATCACCACCACGCTGAACGGGCTCACGCCGGGCATCGGCGTCCTCAACCAGCAGCGGGAGGCGCTGGTCGGGATGCTCAAGTCCCTGGACGGGCTGACCTCGGTCGCCGTCGACACGGTCAACCGCAGCAAGGACGACCTGGTCGCCGACCTCCGCGCGCTGGAGCCGCTGCTGCGGCGGCTGGCCGACTCCGGCGACAAGCTCCCGAAGGCCATGGAGATGGTCTTCACCTTCCCGTTCCCGGACGCCGCGCTGGACACCATCCGCGGCGACTACCTCAACGGGTTCCTGAAGGCAGGCCACTGATGCTGACCCGGTTCGTGCGCGTGCAGGTGACGCTCTTCGTGGTCATCGCCGTCGTCGGCGTCGCCTACGTCGGGGCCACCTACGCGGGCCTCGACAAGGTGTTCTTCGACCGCGGCTACACCGTGACCGCGCAGTTCCCGACCGGCGGCGGCATCTTCACGAACGCCGAGGTCACCTACCGCGGCGTCCCGATCGGCCGCGTCGGCGAGCTGCGGCTCACCCCGGCCGGGATGGAAGCCGACCTCGAGATCGACTCCGGTACCGCACCCGTCCCGGCCGACACCGAAGCCGTCGTCGCGGACCGGTCGGCCGTCGGCGAGCAGTACGTCGACCTGCGGCCGCGCACCGACGGCGGCCCGAAGCTGCACGACGGCTCGGTGCTCACCCAGGCCGATACGAAGATCCCGCTGCCGGTCGACGTCGTCCTGTCGACAGTGGACTCGTTCGCGAACTCGGTGCCCAAGCCCGCGCTGCGCACGGTCGTCGACGAGCTGTACAACGCGACCTCGGACGCCGGCCCGGCGCTGGACCAGCTGGTCGGCCGCGGCATCGAGTTCGTGCAGGCGGCGAGCGCCCACGTCGCGCCGCTGACCCGGTTCGTCACCGACGCGCACACGGTGCTCGACACCCAGGTGCAGCAGGCCGGGGCGATCCGCGACTTCGGTGCCAACGCGAAGCTGCTGGCCTCGACCTTGAAGGCGTCCGACGGCGACCTGCGCACCCTGATCCCGGCGGTGCCCGCGGCCGCGAACGAGGTCAGCGCCCTGATCCGCGACTCCGGTCCGGACCTCGGCGTGCTGCTTGCCAACCTGCTGACCACCGCGGACGTCCTCGAAGCCCGGCAGGACGGGATCCGGCAGCTGCTGATCACCGCGCCGCAGGCGGTCGCCGCGGCCGGCACGATCGTGCGGCCGGACGGAGTCCACATCGGGCTTTCGCTGACCTTCTTCGACCCGCCGCCGTGCACGACGGGGTACTCGACGCCGTACCGCGACGGCCTCGACACGTCGGTGCGGCCGCTGAACACGGCCGCGCGCTGCGCGCTGCCGAAGGGCGACCCGACGAACGTCCGGGGTTCGCAGAACGCACCAGGAGGACGACCGTGAGAATTGTCGTGTGGCCGGCCGCGGTCCTGGCGACCGTCGCGGCCGGGTGGTCGGGGTTCACCTGGTGGCAGGCCGCGCACGACGACGGCGTCGCGCGCGCGGTCGTCCGGGAAGAGGCGTTGCGGGCGGGGCGGACGGCGGTCGCCGGGCTGACCACTTTGGACTACCGGCAGGCCGCGCCCGGGTACCAGCACTGGCTGGACCTCTCCGGTGGCGCGCTGCACGACGAACTGGCGGCCGACCGGCCGGGCAGCCTCGACCGGATCGCCCAGGCGAAGACCGTCACCACCGGGAAGGTGACCGACGCGGCGGTGACCGAAGTGGACGCCGGCGCCGGGACGGCGAAGCTGATCGCCTCGGTCGAGCTGCTCGTGGCACCCGACGGCGGGGACGCCGTGACCAAGCGCAACCGGTTCCAGGCCGACCTGACCCGCGGGCCGGGCGGCTGGCGCGTCACCGGCCTCGGCCAGGTTCCCGTGGGGGAGGCACCGTGAAGACCGTGACCAGGAAGCGCCCGGTGAAGGTCGCCGGCCGCCACCACGACTCTCCTGAGAGCTCCGACGGGTTGGCACCCGCTGTGCCACCCCCGACCTCCGGGCCGCGGCGGCGGGCGGGGGTGGTGCTCGCGGCGGTGGCCGTGGTCATGGCCGGGCTCGCGGTGTGGTTCACGTTCGAAGCGCGGGCCACGAACGACGTCGTCGCGCACAACAGCGCGCTTTCCGACGTCGCCGGCACCGGGGAGGCCGCTAAGCAGATCAGTGCGGCGCTCGGCACGGTCTTCTCCTACCGCTACGACGATCCGGCCAAGAGCGAGCAGGCCGCGAAGGACGTCCTGACCGGACCCGCGCTCGCGCAGTACGAACAGCTCTTCGGCCAGGTCCGGAAGCTGGCGGCGGAGCAGAAGCTCGTGGTCACCTCGACCGCCGTCGCTTCGGGCGTGAAGCTCCTCGACGGCGACCGCGCGGCGTTGCTGGTGTTCCTCGACCAGACCGGCACGAGAGGCGACGGGCAGCGCAGTACCGGCGCCGCCCAGCTGAGCGTCAGGGCCGAGCGCGTCGCCGGGAAGTGGCGCGTCACCGGGATGGCCGCCGCCTGATGTCCACGACCGGGCCGGCCGGGCGGGCGCTGTCACCGGGCGTCCCGTTCGCCACGTCGTCGTACGAGGTGACGTGGCCGGAAGTGCCGTTGCCGCCGGTTGTGCCGTACGGGCCGGGCGCGTGGCTGCTGCTCACCGACGAGCACCCGGCGGCGCTCGGCCGGGCCGTCGCGCTGGCGCTGGCGCTGGCCGCGGCGGGGGACGACGCGCTGTCGCTGCCGCGCGACGACCTCGACGAGCTGCCCGGGTTCCTGGCCGGACGGCCGGTGCGCGGCGTCGTCTACCTCACCGGATCGCCGTACGCCTACCACGACCCGGAGGCCGCGCAGGAGCTGCTGCTCTCGGTGCTGTCGGTGGTCGCGCGGCTCGGCGCCGGCGTCCGGTTCCACCTGGTCACGCAGGCGGGCGGCGAGCCGGGGCTGGAGTTCCTGCGCGGGCTGGTGCGGGTGCTCGCCCTCGAGCGGCCGCAGCTGCGGGCGAGCCTGGTCGACTTCGACGCGCGGTCCGATGTGGACGTCCTGGTGCGCGAGCTGCGGTCGGACGCGCCGGACGACGAAGTCCGCTGGCGGCACGACGTCCGGTACGCGGCGCGGCTGGCCCGCGCGCCGTTCACCGCCGAGGTCGCGACCGGCCCCGGCGCGTACGTGGTCACGGGCGGCCTCGGGGCGGCGACCGCGCGGTGGCTGGCGGACACGGGCGCCACCCGGATCGTCCTTTGTGGACTGGCTTTGGCGGGCCCACCCGGCGTCCTGGTGGTCCCCGGTGACGTCGCCGAGCCCGGCGTCGCGGAGCGGCTGGTCGCGGCGGCGACGGCGGACGGCCTGCCGCTGCGGGGGATCGTCCACGCGGCGGGCATCCTCACCGACGACCCGTCGGCCGGCTGGCGCCTCGGCGTGCTGGGCGCGCGACGGCTGCACGAGGCGACCGCGGACACCCCGCCGGACTGGTGGCTGCTGGGCACCTCGGCCACGGCGCTGGTCGGCGCCCCGGGCGGCACGTCCCGCGCGACCGCGGACGCCTGGCTGGAGGCGTTCGCCGCCTGGCGCCGGTCCCGCGGCCTCCCGGCCACCACCGTCCAGCTCGGCCCGGCCCGCCTGCCCGACCTCCCCCGCCCCTACTTCTCCACCCTCTGACCCGTGTCGTCCATCGGCGTACGCGTGTCGTCCGCCTGAGTACGCGTGTCGTCCATCCCGGTACCGACCGGAGCGGACGACACGCGTACCCGGACGGACGACACGAGCTAGGTGAGGGTGGCGCGGAGGGCGAGGATCATCTCGAAGCGGTCGTCCGGGTTGCGGAGGTGGTCGCCGAAGAGGGCCTCCAGCTCCTGGGCGCGGGCACGGACGGTCTGGGGGTGGATCGCGAGGCGGTCGGCGACCTCGCGGACGTTGCCGCACGTTTCCAGCCACGCGAGCAGCGTGTGGGCCAGGCGGCTGTACTGCTTCGGGGTCAACGCCGTCAGCGGGGCCAGCCGCCGGCGGGCCACCTCCGTCACCAGGAACGGCTCCTTGCGCAGCCACAGCGTCGCGAGGTGGTCTTCGCACCAGGTCAGCGGCTCGTCCGGGAGGACTTCCGCGGTCACCAGCCGCAGGGCCTCCTGGGCCGTCGCCAGCGACCGGGCGGCCTGGCGCGGCGGGACCGGCGGCCCGACCGCCGCCCGGTGCCCGGCCAGGGCCGTCGTCAGCGCACACCGGTCCGCCGGGGCGGGCAGCAGCAGCCGCGGGGTGCCGTCCTCGAGGTCCTCCAGCGCGTCCAGCCCCGTGACGTCGGCCGGGCCGTCGAGCGCCACCGCGACGAGCCGGTGCGGCAACGGCCACTCCGCCGCCGTCGCGGCTTCCTGCACCGTCCGTGACGGCGACGGCGGGTCCGCCAGCAGCAGGTCCAGCAGCCGGCGCCGGCGTCGTTCGAGCGCGCCCGCCGCTCGCGCCTGGGCCGCCGCGTGCCCTTCGATCGACAGCGCGGACAGCTCGTCGATGTAGGCGAAGATGGCCTCGGCCAGCAGGCACAGCGTCGCCGACGGCACGCCGGCCCGCGTCCCCACCTCGGCCATCCGCCGCCAGGTCACCCGCGCGCCCACCCGGTACGCGGCCTGCAGGACGTCGAGGTTGCGGCCCTGCGCGAGCTCGTGCACGCCGAGCCCGACGAACACCTTGCGCCGCTCCTCCGGCAGCGGCCCGGACGCCGCGATGCGGTCGATGAACTGCAGGATCGCCGCCTGGACGCCGGTCCGCAGCGCCTTCCCGAACGCGCCGTCGAGCGGCCGTGCGTAGTCGGGGATGGTCCGCTGGATCTCGCGCAGCACCTCGTCGGCGACGTCCAGCAGCCGCGGCCGGAACACCGCGGCCAGCTCGCGGGGGAGCATGGCCCACAGCTGCCCCGGCCGTCCGTCGCCGCTCAGCATCGGCCCGAAGGCCGTCTCGACGGGCGATCCCGTCATTGACCCACCTCGTCGTCGAAGGGGATTCAGGAACCGAGAAGTGCCTCCGCCCGCAGCGCGATCTCCATGTCGAGCCGGTCGTCGGCGTTGTTGAGCCGGTCGCCGAACAAATCGATGAGCTGGTGCATCCGGTACCGGACGGTCTGCGGGTGCACCTTCAGCTTCTTCGCGATTTCGGGGGCGCTGCCGCGGGACTGCAGCCAGATCAGTAACGTCTCGCCGAGCCGTGCCCGCTGCTTCGGCGTGAGGTCCTTGAACGGCTGCAGGCTGCGCGCGCACAGCTCGCGGACGAGGAACTCGTCGGCGAGCAGCCACAGCGTGGACAGGTGGTCGGTGCAGCGCGTCACCGGCGCGTCCGGCAGCACGCCGCGCTGGAGCAGCTTCAGCGTGCGGCGGGCCCAGAGCAGCGAGCGCGGCGCGTCGGTGAGCCGCACGGCCGGTCCGATCACCGCGCGCCAGCCCGGCAGCCGCCCGGCGAGGTTGGCCAGGTGCTTCTCCGGGTCGCCGGTGACCAGGCACGGCTCGCTGCCCTCGAGGTCGACGAGGACGTCGGAGTGCAGGTCCGGCGCCGCGAGACTGTGCTGGTCGGCGCGGGGTTCGAGGGCGACGACGGTGACTTCGGCGGGCAGCGGCCACTGCGCCGTGGCGGCCTGCGCGGTGATGGTCTGCGGCGCGGACGGCGGGTCGGCGAGCAGCAGCTCCAGCAGCCGTCTGCGGCGGCGGGCGCGGGTGCCGGCCGCGCGTGTCTGCGCTGCCGTGTAGCCCTCGATCGAGAGCGCGGAGATCTCGTCGACGTAGGCGAAGATGGCCTCGGCGCTGGTGCACAGCGTGTCCGCGGAGACGCCGGTGGCCTGCCCGAACTCGCTGATGTGCCGCCACGCGACCCGCCCGCCGACCCGGTACGCCGTCTGCAGGCAGTCGAGGCTGCGGCCCTCGTTGAACTCGATCTTGCCGAGGTTGCGGAACACGGTCGTCCACGTCTCGAGCGGCACGGCACCGGGGGTGCCGACACTGTCGAGGCACTGGATGATCGACTGCCGGACACCCTGCGTGATGATGTGCCCGAACGCGCCTTCCAGCGGCTGGCGGTACTCGGGCACCGCCCGCTGGACCTCCTGCAGGATGGCCCTGGCGAGCGGGTCGACCCGCGGCTTGAAGCGGATCGCCAGCTCGCGGGGCAGGGACGCCCACAGCCCGATCGCGCCGGAAGCCCGGCCGGGCCGGGGATCCACCGGGGTGCGCGGGGCGGGCGGGTAGGCGGGCCGGGGCCGGTCGGCCGACACGGACTGCTGCCGGTAGGCCGGTCCGGGAGTGCGCTCGCCCGGGTTCGGCCGTCCGGCCCGCAGGACGGGTACGGGAACTCCAGTGTCCACGTCGGTCATGTGTTTTATCCTTGCTGGCAACAAAATCGGCCTCGTCGGCGGAGGCGCCGATCCGGTTTTTGTGGCTCAGGCAACATAATTTCGGGCGAACGGCACTGTCAACGGGTTGTCCGCTGACTTTGCGGTAACCCGTCCGGACTACACCCGAACGGGTGGAAGGTCGCGAGAGGACGTGACACTTCCGGCGCGCTCGGGTGGTGTGCGCGTGACAACTTTTCAGCGGGCGAGATCGTCGGTTGTCAGCCGCGTGACGATGTCGTCGAGGTTCAGCCGCGCCGGCGCGGTGTTCGAGAGGAACTCGTTCAGCAGCGCGTAGAACCGGTCCGGGGCCGCCACGTGCGGAAAGTGTTTCACGTTTTCCAGAACGGTCAAGTGGCTGCCCGGCAGCAGTGCGGCCGTCCGCTCTCCGTGCGCCACCGGGATGAGCGGGTCGCGCGCGCCCCAGACCAGCAGTACCGGTACCGCTTCGGCCAGGTAGAGCTTGTCGACGGCGCTCGCGCGCTGGCCGCGCAGGTCGATGAGGCTGCGGGCGATGCACAGGAACGCCCGGCGCCGCGCGGGATCGGCCAGCGAGGCGAAATGCCTGACCAGTTCCCGTGTTTCAGTTTTCAACGACCCACCGAGCCGGCGGCCGACCCGGGCCGCGGCGCGCGCGATCGCGAGCGTCACCCGGTTGACGGCGAGGGCCAAGGCGGCCGGCGCGCCCGGCAGCGCGGCCGCCCGCAGCACCGGGCTCACCTCCGGCCCGAGACCGGCGCTGGCCACCAGCACGAGGCGGTCGCACATTTCCGGGAACTGGTAGGCGAACTGCAGCGCGATGCCCCCGCCGAGCGAGTGCCCGACGACGGTCGCGTGCCGCACACCGGACACCGCGAGGACGTCCCGCACGGTGCTCGCCATCGCGCCGAGGCCGTAGTCGGCACGGGGAGCCTCGGATTCGCCGTGGCCGGGCAGGTCGAGCGCCAGCACGCGACGGCCTTCGCAGCGCGCCAGCACCGGCGCCCAGGTTTCGGCGCTGCCGGCGATCCCGTGCAGCAGCACGACCGCTTCGTCGCCGACGCTCGTGGGCGGCAGGTGCTCGTGCAGCCGGATGCGGCGGCCGTGCAGGGTGAGGGTCTTGACGGTCATCGGCGCCCTTTCTCGCGAAGGGGAAATTAGGGCATCCGGCTGCCGCCGTGGATGTGGTGAACGCCACCGGTGGAGAATCACGGACCGGCGTGACAAAACCGATTGCGAAAAGGCGGCGGCGCGTGCGGGTTTTCGCGGCGTCACCGGGAATGCGTATCGACATTCCTGCGGTATCCGGTAATCCTCGGAGGCATGGTCGCAATGACGCACCGGACGCGCTGATGTCCTGCCGCGCGAGTTTCCATTTCGTTCACCAGGGGCTGCCGCGGAGGTGGCCGGGCCGCCGCCCGTGGCGCCGGGTGCTGCCACTGCCGGTGCGCACGCTGGACCGGCTGGTGAGCACGGCGGGGCACGGGCCTCACCGCTGCGGCTCTCCCGGCGCGTTGAAGGCCCCCGCCGCTTGGGGGACCCCCGGTTTCAACGTTACTCGCGGCCACTGACAATTCCGGTCCCGCGGCCGGGCAGGGCCCCGGGTTGTCCACAACGCGCGCCACGCGCCCGAGTTGTCCCCAGGCGCCCCACGGCGGCCTTGGTTGCGTCTGGCGCACCGAGGGCGGCCTTGGTTGCGTCCGGCGGACCGAAGGCCGCCTTGGTTGTAGCTGCCGCACCGAAGGCCGCCTCGGGTGTGCCTCCCGCACCGAGGCCACCTTGGTTGCGTCTGGCGTACCGAAGGCTGCCTTGGGTGTGCCTCCCGCACCGAAGGTCACCCTGGTTGCGGCTGCCGCACCCGAAGGTCACCCTGGTTGCGGCTGCCGCACCGAAGGCCCCCTCGGGTGTGCCTCCCGCACCGAAGGTCACCCTGCTTGCGTTGAACGAGCACTGCGGCGCAAAGCGCCTCCGTCGCGGAGACGTGGAGCACCAAAGGCGCTCGAGGCTCACCCCTCCGGCGGCCGGTGCGCGCGCATCAGCCGCTGCGCCCGCAACGCCAGCTGCATGCCCAGCCGGTCGTCGGCGTCCTTCAACCGGTCCCCGAACAGCTCCTCCAGCTGGCGCAAGCGATTGCGGACCGTCTGCGGGTGCACCCCCAGCCGCTGCGCGATCTCCGGCGCGCCCCCGCGCGTCTCCAGCCAGGCCAGCAGCGTCTCGCTCAGCCTGTCCCGCTGCTTCTCGCTCAGCGACGCGAACGGGTCCAGGCTCTGCCGGGCCAGCTCGGCCGCCAGGAAGTCCTCCGCGAGCAGCCAGAGCGTCGCCAGGTGGTCGCGGCACCAGATGAGCGGGCCCGGCACGTCCGGGCCGGACAGCAGCAACGCCCGCCGTGCCGTGCGCAGCGCCGCCGGGGCGTCGGCCAGGGGGACCGTCGGGGAGACCGCCGCGCGCCAGCCGTCGAGCTTGGCCGCCAGCGGGGCCAGGTCGGTGTCCGGGTCGCGGGTCAGCAGGTACGGCTCGGGGCCGTCGAGGTCGGCCAGGACGCCGTCGCCGAGCAGGTCGGCGGGGAAGTCCGCCGCGTCGGGGCCGCGTTCGAGGGCCACCATCGCCGCCGTCTCCGGCAGGGGCCAGCCCGCCCCGCCCGCCAGGCCCGCGATGCTGCTCGCCGCACCCTCCGGGGCGCCGGCGATCAGCTCCAGCAGCCGCCTCCGCCGGACCGGGACGGCGCCCTCGGCCTCGGCCTGCGCCTGCTGGTAGCCCTCGATCGCGGTGGCGCACAGCTCGTCGACGTAGGCGAAGATGGCCTCCGCGGCGACCGAGATGACGGCGGGGTCGACGCCCGCCGCGACCACCGCCGGGTGCATCGCGCGCCAGGCCACCCTGGCCCCGATCGTGGCGCTGTCCTGCAGCGCGTCGAGGTTGCGGCCCTCGGCGAACTCGATCCGGCCGCGGCCGCGGTAGAACTCGATCCAGTGCTCGTGGGCCAGCGCGGGCTCGCCCATCGAGTCGACGCAGTGCTGCACCGCGTACTCGACGCTCTTCACCAGGACCTTGCCGAACACGCCCTTGAGCGGCTGGCCGTAGGCCGGCACCGTGCGCTGCACCTCCTGGATCATCGAGGCCGCCGCGTGCCCGACGTGCGGGCGCAGACCCGCGCCGAGCGCACGCGGCAGCGAAGCCAGCAAGCGAAAGCTGCGGTACTCGACCACCCATCCCCCTTCGAGTGCGTGTCCGGCGAGCGTATCCGACACGGGTGTCACTGAAAAATCAACGACCGGTTCCCGGAAAGGGTGACGCAGACTCGTCCTTTTGACACGGACGGGTGTGCGTTCTACGCTCCGTGTCAGCATTTCCGCGGAGCCAATTCCCAGTGGAGGACTGAATTCCCCATGCGTGGTTCCGCTCCCTCGGACAGTTCCGTCTGGTCCCGGCTGCCGCACGAGCTCGGTGACGCGGTGCGCCCGCGGATCCCGGAGATGGCCCGGGCCTGCGTCGACGCGATCGCCGCCGAGATTCCGGAATATTCTGGGAGATTCACCGACGGCCCCGGCCGCACGAAGGCGATCGAGCAGGTGCGGCGCGGGATCGAGCGGGACGTCGACCGCGTCGGGACGCCCGCGCTGTGGCAGGCCGACCGGCTGGCCGAGTTCCGCGGCCACGGGCGCGAAGCGTTCCACAGTGGCCTCAGCCGCGAAGCCGTGCAGGCGGCCGTGCGCGTGTCGAGCCGGGTCGCCTGGCGGTGGATCGCCGACATCGCGCGGGAGGCAGGCCTGTCCGGCGACGTCCTGTACGGCGCCGCCGAGGGGATGTTCGCCGACGTCGAGACGTCTATGGCGGCCGTCGCGGAGGGGTACAGCGCCGCGGAGGCGGCGGTGTCCGGCACCGGCGAACGGCACCGCCGCCTGCTGCGCGCGGTCCTCGGCGGCCGGACGCCGGCTGAAGTGGACGGTCTGATCGCGGCGTCGGGACTGCCCGTGCCCGAACGCGTGGCGGCGGTGGCCTTCCGTGCGCTGCCGGGCGCCCCGGAGCTGCCGCCCGGGCTGCTGCCGGAGCACGTCCCGGCCGACCCGGCCGGCGACCCGCCGGCGGCGCTGACCCCGGCCCCGGACGTGGACCTGATCGGCTTGACGGTCCTGCCCCCGGGCTGGACGGCGGCGGTCGGGCCGCTCGTTCCGCCGGCCGACGCGCCGGAGTCGTTCCGGGTCGCCCGCCGCGCGGTCGACCTGGCCGCCCGGGGGTTGCTGGACGCGCCGGGGCCGGTGATCTGGTGCCGCGACCACGTGACGACGTTGCTCCTGCTCGCGGACGAGTTCCTGGTCGGCCAGCTGGCCACGACGACGCTGGCGCCGCTGGCGGGGCTGTCCGGGCGGCGGCGGGAGCAGCTGGCGGAGACGCTGCTGGCGCTGGTCCGGACCAGGGGGAGCGCGCCGGAGCTGGGACGGCTGCTCGACCTGCACCCGCAGACGATCCGGGCCCGGTTGAAGAAGCTGGGCGAGCTGTTCGGCGAGAAGCTCGACGACCCGGCCGAGCGGCTGCGGCTGGAGCTGGCCCTGCTGGCGGAACGAGCGCTGCCGGACCGCGGCTGAGGGGGCGGCCCACGCAGCCGGCCGGTCGACTCGCGTGCCTGAATGGACGACACGCGTGTCTGGATGGTCGACTCGCGTGTCTGGATGGACGACACGCGTGTCTGGATGGTCGACTCGCGTGTCTGGATGGACGACACGCGTGCCTGGATGGACGACACGCGTGCCTGGGCGGACGACACGCGTGTCTGGAGGGTCGGGTCGTGTGGGTGGGGGTGACACGGGGAATGGGCTGGTTGGTGGATTGGCTCGTGGCGGCGGGCCGGTTGCGCTCTAGGCTGCCCGGTATGACCGGATCGCTCACCGAGCGGCTGCGGCAGGCCTCCGACAACGCCGTCGCCATGTGGAGCACGCTGGCCCGCGCCCGTGGGGACCACGTCGAAGACCACCCCGCCTTCACCGTGATCGACGGCCGCCGGTTCCGGATCATGCTGCGGACCGCCGCTCCCGGTGGTGACGCCGTTCGGGAACTGGCCGAACTCGCCCGGGCCCGCCGGGCCGAGGGGCGGACCGTCGTCGTCGAGGATCCGTTCCGGGTGGTCGACCTGAGCGCGCTCGGGATGGCCGCCGGGCAGCTGCCGGTGATGGCGCGCGAGCCCGGCCCGGTTCCCGCGCCGGACGGCGTCCAGCGGATCTGCACCCGCGCCGGGCTCGAAAGCGCCGAAGACCTCGTGGTGCACGGCTTTCCGCTCGAGGAGTACCAGCCCCTCCTCGCCGGCAGCGTCTTCCCGGCAGCGCTCCTCCACCAGGCCACCGCGTTCTTCCGCAAGGGCACCCAGGGCGCCTGCCTCACCATGGCCCACAGCGGCGTCGGCGGCGTCTACTGGGTGACCACGCTGCCCGAGCACCGCTCGAAGGGCGTCGGGCGCGCGCTGATGCACGCGGTGCTACGGCACTTCGACGACCTGCCCGTCACGCTGACCGCCTCGCGGTCCGGGCGGCCGCTCTACGAGAAGCTCGGCTTCGCCGCCCTCGGCGACGCCAACTGGTGGCGCTGACGGGAACACCCACCGCCGGTACCCGAACCAGCGGAACGCCGTGCCCGCCAGCATGCCCAGCACCATCCCGGCGACGAAGTCCGCGATTTCCTGCGTCAGGTAGCCCACGTGCGGCACCGACAGATGCAGCACGTACCGCGAGACCAGCGCCGGCACCAGGTTCGCCGCCACCGCACCCGCGTTGACGGCGAAGAACAGCGTCGCCTCGCGCACCCGCCCTAGGCCGCCCCGCCCCGCGAACGACCAGCGGCGGGACAGCAGGTAGGCGAACGCCGTGGCGGCGACCGTGGCGATCGCGAGGGCCGTCACCGGCTTCTCACGGAACACGGTGAGCTTCAGGCTGTAGTCGCCCAGTAGGGTGACCCCGTACGCGGCCAGGCCGACGACGGCGAAGCGGAGCAGCTCTCGCGGCTCAGGCATGGTTCCTCCAGGTGACGCCGGAACGGGTGGAGGTTTTCGATGGCACGCACGGGCGGTGAGGGCGAACTTCCCTCGGTCGCCGAGCTGGTGAACCTTTCGCAGACGAAGCCGCTGATGATCCGCGGCGAGCTCGACGCGAAACTCGCCGAAGAGGCAGCGGCCGCCGAACCCGAACCCGCCCACGATCCGCTGGCCATCCTCGACGCCGAGCTGGCGGCGGAGCCGGACGGCGAAGCCGAAGACGCACGTCCCCAGGAGGCCCCGCCCGCCGACGGGTCCCGCCGGGTGAAGCCGTTCCTCCTCGCCGCGGGCGCGGCCGTCGGGCTCGGGCTGGCCGCCGTCGTGCTGCTCCAGCCGCACCAGGTGGGCGGGACGGCCGTGCCGCCGCCCGGCGTGCCCGCCCCGGTCGTGCCGCCGGCGACCTCCAGCGAAGCCGTGGAGACCATGAGCGCCTCCGCCTCCGCGCCGCCGCTCACCGCCGAGGTCCGGCACACCACGGTCGAGACCACCAGCGCACCGGCCGGCGCGGGACGCAGGCCCGCCCAGGCCGAGCCGACGCCGACGCCGAGCTCGGTGTCGCCGGAGGAGCAGTGGCGCCAGTACGTCAGCTCGATGATCAGCTCGTGGCAGCAGCACCCGCACCCCGGCCGGAACCGCTGATCAGCAGCTCGCCGTCGCCGGTTTGCCGGCGATCCGGTCCTTCACGAAGGCCAGGACGTCGGCGTTGCCGGTGTAGACCAGCGTGATGTGGTCGGTGTCGTAGGTCTTCCACGTCTCCTGGACGCCGGCCGCGCAGTAGGTCTTGTGCAGGCTGTCGGCCTGCGCGAACTGCACCAGCTGGTCGCCGGTCGCGTGGTAGAGGAACACCGGTACCCGCGGTGGCGTCCCGCCGAGCTTGTTCTCGGTCAGCCGCGCCACCCACGCGGGCTTGATGTAGCCCGGGCCGGTCGTGTAGTCCGCGATCTTCTGGTTCGCGTACGTCGTGAGCAGCTCGAACGTGCACGCGCTGCGCTTCATCTCCGCCAGCTTCGCGCGCCCGTTGTCGCTGAGGAACGAGTCCAGCTGCAGCTCCGGGTACGCCTGGTCGAGGCCGAGCAGCGCGTAGGCGAACACGCCGAAGCCGAACTTGCCGTCGAGCTGCAGCGTCACCTGGACCAGGTCGGCGGGCACGCCGCCGGCCGCCACGCCGACGAGGTTCAGCTCCGGCGCGTACGACGGCTGCAGCTCGCCCGCCCACGCCGCGGCCCCGCCACCCTGGGAATACCCGCGGAACACGACCTTCGCCGACGCCGACAGCCCGGCCGCGCCGAGCCGCTGGGCCGCGCGGACCGCGTCGATCACCGCGGGGCCTTCGGACCGGCCCACGACGTAGGTCGTCGTCGGCGCCGGCTGGTACCCCTCGTAGTCCGGGACGGCGACGGCGTACCCCGCGTCCAGCAGGTCGTCGAGGCCGGGCTGCTCGTAGAAGGCGCCGATGCCGATCATCGCCGATGGCGTGCACGCGAAGGCCGGGCCGTGCGTGCCCGGCGCGAACGCGACGATCGGGGCCGTCGCGCGGTCGGCGGTCTTCGGCACCAGCACCGTGCCGGTGACGGCGTCGGGCTGCCCCAGCGCGTTCGTCGACAGGTACATGACCTGCCACGCGTCGACCGACGCCGCGCGCGGGCCGGCGTGCGACGGCCGCCAGCGGATGACGTCACCCGGCTTGCCCGCGGGCAGGGGCGACGGCGGCACGTAGAACGCGTCGTCGGGCGGGGCGGGCGCGGCGGCGGCCGCGGGCGCGAAGGCCGTGGCCAGGACCAGCGCCACCAGCGTGGCGAGCACGCGGCGGGCGGTCACGCGCCGGTCCCGTAGACGCGCTTGCAGGTCGCGGACTCGCTGAAGGCCAGTGCGAGCTCCGGGTTGGCCTTGAGGTCCTTGATCGGGCCCTCCGGATCGGCCAGCTTGCCCATCGTCGCGTCGGCGTCGGAAACGACCTGGCGCAGGCCGGCCTGGTCGGTCACCGTTGCCTGCTCCATCCGGGTCTTCGTCTCGGCCAGCTTGCTCTGCGTCTCGGTCAGGTTGCCAGTCGCTTTGTCCACAACGGACTGTCCACCCGGGACGGGCGGGACCCCGGCCGTGCGCAGGCCGCCCGCCATGTCCTCGAGCGCGGAACCGAGGCGGCCCAGGAAGTCCACCATCGCGGCCCTGGTCTTCACCGGGTCGGCGTCGTCGACGGCGGGCGGCTGCGAGAGCTTCGCCGAGCCCGCAGCCACGCCGGTGCACACCTTGTCGACCCAGGCGAGCGCCGCGGGGTCGGCGTGCCGGCCCGGGTCGGGCGGGGCGTCCGAAGCGCACGCGGCGCACGACAGAAGCGCGGCCGCCGACATCACGAGCACCGCGCTGTGCATTCTTTTCATGGGTTTCGAAGCTACGCGGCGCGCCAGCGCGCGGGCAAGAAGAGAATGGCGGGTTGGCACGTGCGTCAACATTCCGGCAGTCGGATTTGTCACGCGTGTCAGCGGTTCGGAGGCCGCGCTGTGCTGGGGAAACCTTCCCCGGCCTGCTAGGAAACCCGCCGGTCTGGCGTGCCGGTGTGACAATTTGCGGTGTCCGCGTGACCTTTTTACCGAAAGCCCTTGATCGGCGCTATTGGTGCTCGTTAGCTTACGGTCCGGTCGCGATTACTGGAAACGCGCCGCCGTTTCGTATCACCGTTGATACACGGAAGGACCATCGTGAGTCACCCAAGAGGCAAGAAGATGACGGTCGCGGCCGCCGCGGCCGCGGGTGCGGCCACGCTCGTCGCCACCGCGCTCGTCGCCGGGGCACAGGCCAGCGCCGCCGACCCGATTTCGCTGACGCTGAACTACCACTGCACCTTCCCGCTGGTGGGGTCCCAGTCGCTGAAGGTGGTGATCAACACCGACCTGCCGACCACGGTGAACACCGGGCAGCCGACCGGGGCGTTCGACATCAAGGCCGTGTCCACCATCAACGCGGACACCGTCAGCGGCCTGAGCCTGATCGGGGCCACCACCCTGGAAGGCACCGCCACCGCGAGCGCGACCGTCGCCGCGCCGAGCCTCAACCTGCCGGTCAGCGTGCCGATCACGCTGGACAAGACGAACATCCCGGCGTCCGGTGAGATGAACATCAACGCGGCGGGCAAGACGCCGTCGCTGACGTTCACCCAGGCCGGCCAGGCGAAGATCACCGTGGGCGACCTGAACCTCAAGGTCACCCCGCGCAAGGCCGACGGCTCGGTCACCGGCATCACGCCGGACGGCACGATCGACGCGCCCTGCACGCAGGACAGCGGCCAGAACAACACCCTCGCCACGATCACCATCAACGGCGGTGGCGGGACGACCACCCCGCCCACCACGACCCCGCCGGTCACCACGCCGCCGACGACCACGCCGCCGGTGACGACCCCGCCCACCACCACACCGCCGGGCGGGGGCATCAAGTACTCCTTCGGCATCACCGGGCAGACCGCGCTGAAGTCGCTCGGCAGCACCGCGCCGATCACCGGCTCGTTCGACGCCGACGTCAACCTGTCGGCCAAGACGTTCACCGGCAACCTGCTGCTGAACCCGACGCACACCGACTTCAAGCTGTTCGGCTTCCTCCAGGGCAGCTCGGACGTCAAGGTCGTGCAGAACGGCCCGCAGACCGGTGAGCTGGTGGGCACCGGCTTCAAGGCGCACATCAAGTTCGACACGTTCCTCACCACGGTCAACCTGTTCGGCATCCCGATCAGCACCGACCCGAAGTGCGGCACGGTCAGCCCCTCGACCAGCGAGATGACCACCGGACCCGACTTCGACCTGCTCAAGGGCGGCAAGCTGTCGGGCACCTACTCGCTGTCCGCGCTGCAGAACTGCGGTTCGTTCAACGACATCATCAGCGCCTTCGCCAAGAGCGACGGCAACTCGCTGAACCTGACGCTCGCCAAGAAGTGACCTGATCTGCCGGCCCCCGCTGCGCGCCGACTGCGCCGCTGCGGGGGCCGGTGCCACACCCGGAACCTTCGAGAAAGGGAGCGCCCGTGCGGATCGCCCGGTCGTTGCTCGCCGCCTGCGTGCTCGCCCTCGCCGTCGCCACGCCCGCGGCGGCGTCGACGCCGATCGACAAGGACCTGAGCTTCACCTGCCCGTTCCCGTTGATCGGGCTGCAGAAGCTGGCTGTCGAGGTCAAGGCGGCGTTCGAGGTGCCTGCCGCGCCCGGCGGCACCTTCACGACGACGGACCTCGCGGTGGCGGTGACCGTGCCGGACAAGTCCACCCGCGGTCTGGCCCTGGTCGGCGCGGCGAGCATCGAAGGGACGGCGTCCGCAGGGGTGACGCTGACCAACGGCCCGCTGACGCTGCCCTTGACGTTGCCGCTGACCGTGGCGAAGACACCGGTGCCGTCGTCGGGGCCGTTAACCACCAACGCGTCCGGCTCGGTGCCGCCGGTGCAGCTGCCGAACGCGGGCAGGACGGCGCTGACGATCGGCGGCTTCAGCGCGCGGCTCACGCCGAAGAAGGCCGACGGCTCGTTCACCGGGCTGGGCTCGTTCACCTCGGACTGCACGCTCGACCCCGGCCAGGACCCGGTGCTGCTGAGCTTCGACCTGGGGTCTTCGCACGAATACCGCGTCACCGGCTCGACGACGCTGAAGGCGCTCGGGGCGACCGCGCCGCTCACCGGGTCCTTCGCGGTCCCGGCGTTCAGCCCGGCGTTCGACGCGACACGGGCGGAGTTCAAGGTGTTCGGGTTCGTGCCCGGGACCGCCGACCTGCAGTTCAGCCCGGACGGCCCGCAGACCGGCGAGATCACCGGTGACGGCTTCGTCGCGCACGCGAAGCTGGCGCTGGCGTTGCCCCGGGTGACGTTGTTCGGACTGCCGGTGGCGGACGCCGGGTGCCGGGCGAGCGCTTCGATCCCGGTCGACCTGAAGACGGGTGCCGGGTTCGCGCTCGCGTCGGGCGGGCCGGTGAGCGGGCAGTACGCCATCCCGCCGCTGACCGGCTGCGGCACGTTCACCACGTACCTCAGCTCGCTGGTCCAAAATGACAGCAACACGTTCGCCGTCACGTTGACTGCGCGCTGACCGCCGCTCACCTCCGGCCGGTATAGGTGGAGGAATGCGCCGAACCACTGTGGGGACCCTGGTCGTTGTCACGCTGCTCGCCACCGCCGCACCCGGGGAGGCGGCCGGACTGGGCCGGGACCCGGTGGCGGTGATCTACGACCGGGACCACGCGCTGCACGTCCTCAACGCCGGCGCGACCGACGACGAGCTGACCCTGCGGACGCAGGCGCTGGCGTCGAGCGCGTGGACGTTCTTCCGCGGGACTTCGCCGCTCTATTACCGCGACCTGGGCGAACTGCCGCCCTCGCAGTACGCGGCCGCGGGCGGCGACGTCTGGCTCACCGGCGACGCGCACCTGGAGAACACCGGCGCCGACCGCGGCGCCGACGGCGAAGAGCAGTTCGCCATCACCGACACCGACGACGCCTGGCGCGGGTCGTGGACGTGGGAGCTGCGCCGCGAAGCCGTCTCGATCGTGCTCGCGGGCCGGGCCGGCGGCCGCAGCGCCGGCCAGATCGCCACCGACGTCGACACCTTCGTCGCCGAGTACGCGCAGTGGATCGCGAAGTTCCACGGGACCGGCGACGAAGCGAGCTGGCGGCTGACCTCGGGCAACACCTCCGACCTGGTCGGGGACCTGATCGACGAGGCCGCGGACGACAAGCGGGCCGACCTGCTCGCGAAGTGGACCACCGGCGGCCACTTCAAGAGCGATCCGCAGCTGCAGACGGTGTCCGCGGCGACGCGCACCCAGCTCGTCGACGCGGTCGCGGCGTACCGGACCACCGCGGGCAAGCCGCTCAAGGCCTCCGAAGCGGTCGTGAAGGACGTCCGGCGGCGGACCGGCGCGGGCACCGGCAGCCTCGGCCGCTTCCGCTGGTACGTGCTCGTCGAGGGCGACACGACCTCGGCGTCGGACGACCGGATCCTCGAGCTCAAGCAGGAGGTCGACCCGGCGCCGAAGCAGCTGGCGCCGAACGCCACGGCGCCGACCGGCGGGCAGCGTCCGGCACTGGCCCTGCGCTGGCTGGCGAACGAGTCGGACCCGCTCGCCGGCTGGGCGAGCGTCGGGAGCACGCCGGTGCTGGTGAAGGAGAAGTCCCCGTTCGCCGAGGACCTGAAGATCGGCGACCTGACGACGTCGGCGATCTGGGACGACACCGTCCGGGACGTCGGCCGCCTGCTGGCCGCCGCGCACGCCCGCGCCGACCAGGACATCCCCGGCACCGGCCTCACCTACTCGGCGGACGCGGCGATCGACGGCGCGATCACGTCGGTCGCCGGCCTGCAGGCCGAGACGCGGGCCTTCGCGACGGGCTACGCCGACCAGGTCACCCGCGACTGGCAGGCGTACGTCGCCGCGAAGAACAGCGGCCGGCCGCTGTTCTAGTACCTCAGCGGGGCCGGAACATCCGGGTGAACCCGGCTCCCGAAAGGACCAACGCGGCCAGGAACAACCCGCCGTGCAGGAAGTCGCGCGCCAGGACGTCCCCGGCGAGCTGCGCCACCAGGTCCACCACGCCGAGCCCGCCGATGACCGCCAGCGCCGGGCGGGCGCCTTTCAGACCGCGGTGGGCCGCGTGGACGAGCAGCGCGAAGAGCCCGGCGCAGACGGCGAACACGAACACGGCCACCGGCAGCGGGACGGCTCCGGTGATTTCGGTGTGGCGGCCGGTCAGGCGGCCGGCGAGCGTCCCGATGAACCAGCACGCCGTCGCACCCCACCAGGCGAGTGCCGCGGACTGGGCCATCCGCGCAGCGTATGCGCGATATGCCCGGTTCGGCCCCGGTCGGCGGCCGAACCGTTATCGACCCGGTGTCACACCGGGGTGCTATAAAACGCTACCCCGGTGGGACCGGTTTCGCGGCCGTAGGCGGCCGCGGCCGGTGCCGCTAGGGTTGATCGTCTGGATGTGCTGGCTCAAGAGCAGCCGAACGGGAGACGCCGGTGACCGCCGCGCTCGACTCATCGTGGGATCCCCGCACGCGCCTGCGGGTACTCCTGATCGAAGACGACGACGGCGACGCGCTGCTGGTCGAGGAGATGCTGGCGGACACCACCGTGCCGTACGTGCTCGAACGCGTCGAGACGCTCTCCGCCGCGCTCAGCGGCCCGCTCACCGCCGACTGCGTCGTGCTCGACCTGCAGCTGCCCGACGCCATGGGCCTGTCCGGGCTGACCAAGCTCGGGCAGCACGCGCCGGGTGTCGCGGTGGTCGTCCTGACCGGGCAGCACGACCAGGCCACCGGGGTCGCCGCGGTCGCCGCGGGCGCGCAGGACTACCTCGTCAAGGACCAGGTCGACGGCCCGCTGCTGGTGAAGGCCCTGCGCTTCGCCCGCGAGCGCAAGCGCGCCGAGCAGGTCGAGCAGCAGTTCCTCCAGCAGCAGCTGCTCGCGCGGGAGAACGCGCGCCTCGAACGCGGCCTGCTGCCCAGCCCGCTGCTGCGCGACCGCCACCTCGACCTGGCCGCCCGCTACCGGCCCGGCCGCAACGGTTCCCTGCTCGGCGGCGACTTCTACGACGCGATCGAGCTCGACGACGGCACGGTCCACATGATGATCGGCGACGTCTGCGGCCACGGCCCGGACGAGGCCGCGCTCGGTGTCGCGCTGCGGATCGCGTGGCGCTCGCTGGTGATGGCCGGCCTGCCGATGCCCGACGTGCTGAGCATGGTCGAGCGGGTGCTGGTGCACGAGCGGATCGAGCCGCTGTTCGCCACCGTCTGCATGGTCGTCGTCGCGCCGGACCGAAGATCGCTGAGGCTGTCGCTGGCCGGGCACCTGCCGCCGCTGCTGCTCACCCCCGGCGACGGGCACCTGCTCTCCGGCGAGCGCCTCGGCGTCCCGCTCGGCGTCGTCGAGGGGGCCAAGTGGGACGCGCTGGACGTGCCGCTGGAGCCGGGGTGGTCGCTGCTGCTGTACACCGACGGCGTGTTCGAGGGCCGCGTCGGCGCCGGGTCCGAACGGCTGGGCCACGAACGGATGGCCGCACTGGTGCTCGACATCCAGCGTGGCACCGGGATGCGCGGCCACGCCCTGCTCGACGAGCTGATCGCCCGCGCCGAACGGCTCAACTCCGGCCCGCTCGACGACGACGTCGCGCTCGCCCTGCTCAGCCACGACCCGGAAGCCCACGAACCGGAAGCCGAGGCCGATGAGCGTTGACGCACGCGGCTGGCCCATCCGCCGCCGCCTGGCGCTGCTGGCCGCCGTCGAAACCGTGCTGCTGGTCGCCGCGCTGATCGCGGCCGGCTTCGCGCTGCACAGCCTCACCGAGGCGCGCACCCGCCTGCTCGACGTGATCGGGCCGCAGCGACTGGCCGCCATCCAGCTGTCCACCGCGCTGCTGAACCAGGAGAGCGGGGTCCGCGGCTACCAGCTCGGCCGTCAGCCGGCGTTCCTGGTGCCCTACACCGACGGGATGCGGGCGCAGGCCGACGCGGTCTCGCAGCTGCGGCAGCTCGGCGCGACGCCGGGCACGCAGATCGGCGACGACCTCGACGCCGTGGTGCGGGCGGCCACCGCCTGGCAGGACGCGGCCGCGCCCACCATCGCCGCCGACGCGCCGCCGGTCACCGTGGACCAGGTCGAGCGCGGCCGGACGCTGTTCATCGACGTGCGCCAGGCGCTCGACGCGCAGCTCGACCACCTGGCCGCGATCCGCGACACCGGCCGCGCCGAGCTGGACGCGGCAGCGAGCTTCCTGAACGCGATGTTCGTGGTCGTCGCCGTGCTCGTCCTGGTGTTGTTCGCGATGCTGTTCCTCGGCCTCCGGCAGGTCGTCACCCGGCCGATCCTGCGGCTGGCCGGCGCGGTCCGCCGGGTCGCCGACGCCGACATCCACAGTCCCGTGCACGGGACCGGGCCACGCGAGATCGCCCAGCTCGGCGCCGACGTCGAGGCGATGCGGCAGCGCATCCTCGACGAGGTCGCCGAGCTGGAGCAGGCGCACGCCTTGCTGGACCGGCGCACGCGGGAGGCCGAGCGGTCCAACGCCATGCTCGACCGGCGCACGCGGGAGCTGGAGCGGTCCAACGCCGACCTGGAGCAGTTCGCCTACGTCGCTTCGCACGACCTGCAGGAGCCGCTGCGGAAGGTGGCCAGCTTCTGCCAGCTGCTCCAGCGGCGGTACCAGGGCCTGCTCGACGAGCGCGGCGAGCAGTACATCGAGTACGCCGTCGACGGCGCGAAGCGGATGCAGGTCCTGATCAACGACCTGCTGGCCTTCTCCCGGGTCGGCCGGAAGCCGGGCGAGCACGTCGTGGCCGACGCCGGCGCGCTGGTGGACGAGGCGATCGCGAACCTGGAGGTCGCCCTCTCGCTGAGCGGCGGCAAGGTCTCCCGCGGCGACCTGCCCGAGGTGCGCGTCGAGCCGGCGCTGATGACGGCGGTGTTCCAGAACCTCATCGGCAACGCGCTGAAGTTCAAGGGCGAAGCGCCGCCGGAGGTCAGGGTCACCGCCGAGCGCGACGGCGACGAGTGGGTGTTCTCCGTGGTGGACAACGGGATCGGCATCGACGCGGAGTACGCCGAGCGGGTGTTCGCGCTGTTCCAGCGGCTGCACACGCGCTCCGCGTACCCGGGCACCGGGATCGGCCTGGCCCTGTGCCGCCGGATCGTCGAGTACCACGGCGGCCGGATCTGGCTCGACACCGAGGCCGCGGACACCACGTTCCGCTTCACCCTGCCGGCCCGCGAGGCTCCGGCTCTCCAGGAAGTGGCTCTCCAGGACGTGACCCGCGAGGAGGAGGGGACCGCATGACGCAGGCGCCGACCCCGATCGACATCCTGCTCGTCGAAGACGACCCCGGTGACGTGCTGATGACCCGGGAAGCGTTCGCGCACCACAAGATCCGCAACCCGCTGCACGTCGCGGAGGACGGCGTCGAAGCGCTGCGGTTCCTGAAGCGCGAAGGGCCGTTCGGGGCGGCGCCGCGGCCGGGGCTGATCCTGCTCGACCTCAACCTGCCCCGCAAGGACGGCCGGGAACTGCTCGGCGAGATCAAGCAGGACCCGGGGCTGCGCACGATCCCGGTGGTCGTGCTGACCACGTCCGAGGCGGAGGAGGACATCCTGCACAGCTACGAGCTGCACGCCAACGCCTACGTCACCAAGCCGGTCGACTTCGAGAAGTTCGTCGAAGTGGTCCGGAAGATCGACGACTTCTGGGTCACGGTGGTGAAGCTCCCGCACCGGTAGCCGTTTGGCGGGGAGTCGGGCACGATGGGAGGCCGTGACCCCTTCGACGCCCGATCTGCCCGCCACCGAACTGGCGGTGACGCTCGACTGGCGGGGCCGGGCCGCGGTGCTGGCCGTGGCGGGGGAGATCGACCTGGTCAGCGCGCCGGAGTTCGGGGAAGTCGTCGACGTGGTGCTGGCCCGCGGGCCGGAGAAGCTGGTGGTCGACCTGCGCGAGGTGACGTTCTTCTGCTCGGCGGGGCTGCAGGTGCTCGCGGCGGCCCACCGCCGGGTCGCCGAGCGCGCGTTGCGCGTGGTGAGCGATTCCCCGGTGACGTCGGGCCCGCTGAAGACGACCGGGCTCGACACGTGGATCGGCGTCCACCCGACCGTCGACGAAGCACTCGCATGAAGCCGGCACCGTTCCGCTGCCACGGCGTCCCGGCGGCGCCCGGTGCCCTCCGCGGCCTGCGGCACGACCTGATGGCGTGGGTGCTGGCCGCGGGCGTCGACGAGAGCCTGGCCGGCGACATCGTGCTGGCCAGCTACGAGGCGCTGGCGAACGTGGCCGACCACGCCTACGACGACGCGGAGCCGGGCGTGGTCGACGTCGAAGCGGCGGTGCACGCCGGCCGGCTCGAGGTGGTGATCACCGACCACGGCCAGTGGCGGACCCCGGTGCCGGACACCCGCCCGGTTTCCCTGCGCGGCCGCGGTTTGCTGCTGCTGAGGGCGAGCGCCGACCGCGCGGACATCACGGCCGGGGACTCCGGCACGGTCGTGACGCTCACCTGGGACCTCGACGCGCGCTGAAGGCCACCACCGCGCCCGGTGGTGGCCTCCAGCGGCCGTTACTTGACCACGGCTCCGGTCTTCGGGTCGAGGGTGACCTTCTTGGCCTGCGGCCACCAGAAGCTGAACATCCCGTTGAGCGAGCCGGCCCGGGTGTCGAACGAAGAGTCGCCGATCCGGCCGGTGAACCAGTTGTCCTCGATGAACTTCAGCACCGACGTCTGGTCGGTCAGCGTGTGGTCGACGTGGTTGACCTTGCTGAACGGCGAAACCACCAGCAGCGGCAGGCGCGGGCCGTAGCCGCAGCGGTCGGCGTACGTGCCCACCGTCGTCGCCTTGGCCGTGCAGATGGACTGGTCCTGCGAAGCGTCGTGCGAGCCGTTGAGGATCGGGGACTTCTGGTGGTCGTACCAGCCGTCCGAGTCGTCGTAGGCCAGCACGATCGCCGTCGACTTCCAGTCCGGGGACTGCTGGATCCGGTTGATCTCGCTGACCACGAACTGCTGCTCGTCCAGCGGGTCCGAGTAGCCGGCGTGGCCGTCCTGGTACTCCGGCGCCTTCAGGAAGCTCACCGCGGGCATCGAGCCGGCCTGCAGCGAGTCGTTGAAGTCCGCGATGTCGTACTGGTGGTTCGCGCGGTCGGTCTGGCCGATCGCCTGCACCGAGGACGGCGGGAGGTGCTTCGGGTTCGCCGTCGACGGGTAGTACTGGAACGGCTCGTGGTGCGGGCTGTAGTCGACGACCGCGTTGCCGCCGACGTTCTGGTGGGTCTGGCCGCAGACCGCGTAGCCGTTGGCCGTGCCGGTCGGGCGGAAACCGCCCTGGAACCAGCCCCAGGTGACGTGGCGCTGGTTGAGCAGGTCACCGATGTTGCGGCCGTGCATGGTGGCCAGGTTGTCCTTGCTCGTGTGGTTCTTGCCCGAGCAGTCGTCCCACGCCGGGTCCGGGTCGTTGATCATCGTGCCGATGCCGTTGGCATCCGGTGACTGCACGGCGTAGGCGTCGCTGACCGGCTCGTGCGTCACCGGGTCGACCGCCTGGACGCCGTGGGTGTTGCCCGAGATCAGGTCGATCGCGCCGGGGCTGGACGGGCCGAACACCGTGTTGAACGAGTTGTCGTTCAGCGCGTAGTGCTGGGCGTAGTTCCACATGCCGGTGACGGTGTTGCCGTCGTAGTAGTCCATGACCAGGCCGGGCTCGCCGAACAGGATCGGCTGGCCGGTGCACTTGTCGGTCTCGGTCTTCTCGACGAACTTGTCCATCTTGCCGCCGTTGAAGGCGGCCTGCTCGGCGCCGTAGTTGTGGTTCTGGTCGCAGGTCATCGCCTGCTCGTGCGTGAGCCGCTTCGGGTTGTACGCGTTCGGGTTGTCGGTCAGCAGCTTGTGGTCGAGGCCGTTGACCTTCGGGGTGCCGTGCGCGGCGGTGAACGGGGTGCCGTCGGTGTTGGCCGCGTCCGGGTAGGTGCCGAAGTAGTGGTCGAACGAGATGTTCTCGCCGAAGATGACGACGACGTGCTTGATCGGCGTCGACGTCGGGATCCAGTGGGCGGGGAACAGGTTCAGCGGCTGGGCGTCCGCGGTGGTCGCCGCGGAGCCGGTGACGACGGCCAGCGTGGCCACCGAGGCGAGGGCCCCGGCGCCGAGCAGGCCGCGCCGTCGCCGTCGGATCCTTTTGTCCACAGTGGATTCCTTTCGTGGTGGGGTTAGGTGAGCAGGGAACGCCCGAAGTGGTCGTCCGGTCCGGTGACGCCCGGCAGCGCGAAGAAGTAGCCGCCGCCGAACGGGGAGATGTAGTCGGTCAGCGGTTCGTCGGCCAGCCGCGTCTGGACGGCCTCGAACTGGCGCTCCAGGTCCTGCTGGTAGCAGACGAACAGCAGGCCCATGTCGAGGTTGCCGTTGCTGTCGACGCCGCGGTCGTAGTTCACCGCGCGGCGCAGGATCCGGCTCGGGTCGGTCTCCGGCGTGCGCGGGTTCGCCTTCCGGATGTGGCTGGTCAGCGGGATGACGGTGCCGACGGGGTCGTCGGCGTACCGGGGGACGTCGGTCTCCTGCGTGCCGTCGAGCGGGGCGCCGGTGTCGCGGCGGCGGCCGAACATGTTCTCCTGTTCGGCCAGCGAAACCCGGTCCCAGAACTCCACGAGCATCCGGATCAGCCGGATCACCTGGTAGCTGCCGCCCGCGGTCCAGGCGGGCTCCCCGTCCGTCCACACCAGACTGTCCACTTCGGAGCCGGTGGGGTTGGCGGTGCCGTCCTTGAAGCCCATCAGGTTGCGGGGCGTGCCCTCCGGGCGCGGCGGGGAGGTGAAGCCGTTGAGCTTCCAGCGCAGCTGCATGCCGCCGCGGGTGGCGCGGGCGATGTCCCGCAGCGCGTGCAGGACGGTGTCGGTGTCGTTCGCGGACAGGATGAGGCTGAGGTCGCCGTGGCACTGGGCCGGGTCGAGGGCGTCGTTCGGGAACGTCGCCATCGGCTTCAGCTTGGCGGGCTTGAGCTCGGCGAGCCCGTACCGGTCGTCGAAGAGGCTCGCGCCGACGCCGAGGACGACGCCGAGGTCGCTGCCCGGCACGACCGGCCCGAGCACGCCGGAGTCGGCGGGCGGCGCGGTGATCCCGAGCGCGGCGGGCGCCCCGCCGGCGGTGAGGAACCGGGCCCGCTCGGTGACCGCGCGGAAGAGGTCGGCGAGCTCGGCCTTGGACTCGGCGACGACGTCGAAGGAGGCGACGACGGTCTGGGCCGGCGGCTTGCGGAGGATGGCGGCCTGGTGGGGACCGTGGAAGGGCACGGGCGAGGTGCCGTCGGTGACGGTCGCGGAGGAAGCCCCGAGCCCGGCCCCGGCGGCCACGGTGAGGCCGGCGCCCATCGCGGCCCGGCGCAGGAAGGAGCGGCGGGGCAGACCGGTCACGAGGTCCTCCTCGGCTCGGCGATCGCCGCGATCGGGGCCAGCAGTTCGGTCAGCTCGCTGACGTCCGCGTTGAGCTTCTGCCGCTGGTCGTGGCTCAGCTCGGCCGGGCGGAGCCACGAACCGTCCGGGCGGTGCGCCGCGTCCAAAGCGGACTGCGTGCGGTTCAGCCGGCTATCCACCTTGGACAGCTCCGGGTAGCGCGGGGTCAGCAGCGGCCGCAGCACGTCCAGGACCGCGCGGGTGCCGTCGAGGTTCGCGCGGGCCGTGGCGAGGTTCGTGCCGCTGCCGTAGTCGGTGCGGCCGGTCAGTTCGAACTGCAGCGTGTTCTCCATGATCTCGTGCGCGCGCAGCCCGAGGTCGTTCCCGTCGACCTGGCTGTCGGCGAAGGACGTCTGCAGGGCGCGGGCGTCGGTGTCGAGCCGGTCGGCGACGACGGCGAGCCCGCCGAGGTCCTCGCCGTGCCAAAGGCCCTGCTCCAGGCGGTGGAAGCCGGTGAAACCCGGGTCGGCCGGGCCGTTCGGCAGGCCGTCGGCCGTGCCGTTGAGCACGCCGTCGGAGTCGCCGAACGCGTCGTAGGCCGCGCCCAGCCGCTCGTAGGTCAGGTGGGCCGTCAGCCACGCCGCCTGGCTCGCCGCCCGGTCGCCACCGTGGACGGTGTTCTTCAGCGCGCCCGTGTTCGCGACCAGCTCGCCGAGGCCCGTCCGGACGTGCTGCTGGTAGGCCTTGAGCGGCCCGAGCAGGTCGTCGCGCGTCACCGGCGTGACGCCCGGCCCGGTCCGCTCGGCGCCGCCGGTGATCCGCACGGCGGGCCCGACGATCGCACCCGCGTCCTCGGGCAGGCAGCGGAACGCGTAACTGCCGTTGCCCAGGTTCACCTGCAACGGCCGGGTCGTCGCCGCGCCGAGGCCCTCGACCTCGCCGTAGATCACGCCGGTCGCCGGGTCGATCAGGTCGACCTCGGCCGTCACCGAACCGGTGTTGTGCAGGCGGAAGGTCTGCGGGCCCGGCTTCGGATCCGTCCAGCCGGTGCCGCACGCCGAGCGCGAGACCTCGATCTCGGGGTCGACGGCGGCCGCGCTGTCCGGCCAGAACGCCACGACGGCGCCCGCCGCGGCGGCCACGACCACGGCCCCCACGATCCAGCGGGTTCGCACTGACCCCGGCACGCACACTCTCCCGTCACTCGATCGGACCATCACCGGTCACGGATTATGCGAGCCTAACGCCCGGAAAACCGCATCGGATCCGATCGAAAGAGGGAAGTTCACCCGGACTTCAGCCTGCCGAACACAAAAGAGGGAGAATCCAGACGTATCTGGTGCGCCGGATCTGTCTTGTTCGGGGCGTTCGACCGGTTTGGCCAGGTCACGGCAGGGGCGCACCGGTCTCGAGCAGTGTCTTCAGGCTGGACAGCAGCGCGGGCCAGCCCTGGCTGCACATCTCCAGTGTCGTGCTGCCGGGGTCGAAACCGTCGTGGAGCACGGTCAGCTTCACCATTTCCCCGTGCGGCTCGATGGTGAAGGTGACTTTGCTCCGGCTTTCCCGCTGCAGTTTTTCCAGCGTTTCCGCGTCGACGCCGTTCGCGTTCGCCCAATCGGCGGTGAAAGTGTGCCAGGTGTACGACAGCCGTCGGGGGGGTTCCGATTCCAGCACGACCTGCCCGGGGTCGCCGGTTTTCGCGCCGCGCTCGGCCCACGTCATCGGCGAACCCGGTTTCCAGTCGGTTTCGAAGGAAACACCCCAGTACTGGCTCGTGAAGGTCGGTTCGGTAAGCGCTTGCCAGAGTTTCTCCGGTGTCGTGTTGATGTAGGTGGTGTACGCGAAATCGTTCATCGGTGCGGCCTCCAGTGCTCGTTTGAGATCGGCCAGCGCGCCGGCCCGCCGCCGGTCGTAGCGGGTCATCCAGCGCTCGGCGATCGCGTTGATCGGGCCCGCGTCGAGGTGGTGCAGCTTCTCCCGGCCGCGCCAGGTGGTGGTGATCAGCCCGGCCGCCTCGAGCACGGCCAGGTGCTTGCTCACCGACTGGCGGGCCATGTCCAGCCCCGCGCACAGCTCGCGCAGGGTCTGGCCGTTGCGCTCGTTGAGCACGTCCAGCAGCTGACGGCGGCTGGGGTCGGCCAGCGCCTTGAAGACCTCGTCCATCGCGCCTTCCCGTCGATATGCAGCCTCTCGGCTGCCTTTGACGATAGGCAGCCGGAAGGTTGCATGTCAACCGGGGATCACCGGAAGCGGAGCACCGTGATGCTCGCGAGGACGAAGAACACCAGGACGACCAGCGTGCCGGTCTGCCCGCCGGAGGAACGGGTCACGACCTGCTCGACGGCGCCGGTCAGCCGCACGCCGCACTCGGCGATCACGGTGTGCCGCCCGGCCTCGATGCGGGTGAACTCGACCGGCGCGGTGAAGGCGCCGGAGCCGTCGGTGTAGGCGGTGCCGACCTCGGTGCCGTCCGATGTGAGGGTCACCATCCGGCTCGGCTGGCAGCCCTTGCCGGACGCCGAGAGCGCCTCGCCGGGCTTGACGCTCGGCCGGTCGAGCACCAGTTCGCCGGGCTTCGGCGCGGTGGCCGACGTCGTCGGGCTGCCGGGCGTGTCCGGCGGGGTGGTCGTCGTGGACGGCGGTGGCGTGCTCGTGGGCGTGGTGGGCGTGGTGGGCGTGGTGGTCTTCGGGGTGGCCGGGGTCGTGGTGGTGCCCGGCCGGGTCGGCCGCGTGGTCACCGGCGGGGGCGGCGTGGTCGTCACCGGCGGCGGGGGTGTGGTGGTGGGCGTGGTGGTGGTCCCGGTGACCACGAAGGTGCCGCTGGCGGACTCGGGCTGGCTCGTGCAGGTCGCCGTGACGGTGTAGGAACCCGGCTTCGCCGAGTCGGGCACGGCGGTGGCGAACTGCCCGCTGGAGGCCGGGGCCACTTTCGAGCCGAGCGCCGTGCCCGCCCAGGAGAAATTGATGATCCGGCAGGTCGGGAAACCGTTCCAGGAAATGGTGAACGGGCTTCCTGCCGGTCCGCTCGACGGTTTCAAACCAACCGACGGTGGAACTTGTGCGTTACCCGTGCCTGCCGCGAGCAGGAGCAACGTTCCGGCCACGGCGCCGAAAAACAGCCGAACCACGAATCGCATTGGGACGTCCCTCCCCGGTGTGTGCTCGCTGTAGCATTCCAGGCCAGTCGGTAAAGCAAGTAGGGGATGCCCAATGGGACGTGTCATCGCGGCGGGGGTTGCGTTGGGTTTGTGCTTGCTGCTGGGTGCGCCGCCCGCGTCGGCGGACGCCGGCTCACTGCGGCTGCAGGTGTCGATCGACAAGCGGCCGATCGAGGACGCCACCGTCCCGATCGATCCGGCGAAGCAGGTCGAGCTCCAGGTCGTCGCGACCAACACCGGCGCCGCGCCGGTCAAGGTGCGCAGCGTGCGGCTCTCGGGCGTCGCGCTCGCGCTGACGTTCTTCGCCTACGACACGACGGCGCCCTTCGAGGTGCCGGCCCGCGGCTCGGTGTCCCGGACGTTCGTCCTCGACCTCGGTGACCTGGCCGGGCAGGCGACCGGGCTGCTGCCGTCGTCGGTCGAGCTGCTCGACGCCGGGCGCGGCACGCTCGGTGAGGCGACCACGGTCGCCGACGTCCGCGGCTCCTTCTGGTCGGTCTACGGCGTCTTCGGCCTGGCGATGCTCGTGCTGACGATCCTCGCCTGGGCCACCGCGCTGCTGGCGCTGGCCCGGCACAAGCTGGCGCCCAACCGCTGGCGCCGGGGTGTCCGGTTCCTGCCCGCCGGGTTCGGCACCGGCCTGGTCGCGGTGATCAGCCTGTCGGTGCTGCGCCTGGTCCCGCCCGAGCCGGCGGTCGAGATCCCGGTGGTGCTCGGCGCGGCGGCGATCGCGTTCGTGCTCGGCTACCTGACCCCGCACCCGGCCCCGCCTGCGGTGACCGAGAGTGACAAGACGGTGCAGCTGCCGGTCCCGTCCACGCAGGACTTCACCCGATGAGCGCACCGGCCGAGCTGGTCGCCGCCCTGCCGCAGTACGACATCGGGGAGTCGATCGGCGAGGGCGGCATGGGGGTCGTGTTCGCCGGCGTGCACCGGACGCTGGGCCGCAGCGTCGCGATCAAGCAGCTGCCGTGGGACGTGCTCAACCACGCGGCGAGCAGCGAGCTCTTCGACCGCGAGGCGCGGGTGCTGGCCAGCCTCGACCACCCGCACATCGTGCCGGTGTACGACTACGTGCGCACCGGCCGCGAGCACCTCCTGGTGATGGAACGGCTGGACGGCGGCACGGTGCACAGCCGCTTCCACGGCGGCGGCGTCAGCGGCGAGCAGGCGTGCGCGATCGGGCTGGCGATGCTGGCCGGGCTGCACGCGGCGCACCGGGCGGGGGTGCTGCACCTCGACGTCAAGCCGCGGAACCTGCTGTTCAGCACGCAGGGCGTGGTGAAGGTGGCGGACTTCGGCATCGCCAGGGTGATCAGCGAAGGGGCCACGCTGGTCACGCACGGTGGCGAGATCCTGGGAACACCGGCGTACATCGCTCCTGAGCAGGCCATGGGCAACGCCCTGAGCCCGGCGGCCGACGTCTACGCGGCCGGGACGGTGCTGTACGAGCTGCTGTCGGGCAAGCTGCCGTTCGACAACACCCGCGGCGCGATCAGCATGATGCGCCAGCACATGTTCACCGACCCCCAGCCGATTTCCGGGGTGCCGGCGCCGATCGCGGTGGTGGTGATGCGCAGCCTGGCCCGCGAGCTGGACGCGCGCTACCGCGAGGCGGAGTCGTTCGCGGCGGACCTCGCGGCGGCAGCGACGGCGGCGTACGGGACGGGGTGGCTGGAGCGGTCCGGGGTGCCGGTGCTGCACCTGACGCCCCGGGTGATCGCGGGGTTGAACTCGGCGACCGCACCGGCGCCCCCCGCGGAGGCGAAGACGCGCCCGGTGGTGCGGCCGGGTGCCACGCTGGTCGGCGCACCCGATGAGGTGGCGGGCTCGGGGCGGGCCGGCGCCGGCGCGGCTGGTGCCGGGTGGCCGGGTGGTGCCGGACCGGGCTTGGCGGGGCCGGGTGTCGAGGGCGGCGGGTGGCCGGGTGGTGCCGGACCGGGCGTGGCCGGGCCGGGTGTCGAGGGCGGCGGGTGGCCGGGTGGTGCCGGACCGGGCATGGCCGGGCCGGGTGCCGAGGGCAGCGGGTGGCCGGGCGGTGCGACCGGTGCCGGGGCCGATGGCTCCGGCGCTTCCCAAGCCGTCGTGGTCTGGCTGCGGCTGGCCGCCGCGGCGGCCGCGATCGTGCTCGTCGTGCTCGCGCTGCTCAACCCCGCCCGGCTGCCGCACGAGGCGTCGGGGGTGCTGAACCTCGGGGGCGCTCCTGTCTCGGCTCCCGTCGAGGTGGACCTCAGCAAGCCGCTCGTGCTCACCGGGCCCGGGAACCCCGGGCGGGTGGCGCTGGACCTGTCCGCCGCCGGGATTCCGCTCGGGTCCGCGTCCGCCGAGGCCAAGCCCGGCGGCAACGGCTTCACCGCCGAGCTCACCCTGCCGGCGATCGCGCGGTGGATCGTCGGGGGCGCCGTCACCGCCGATGTCCGGACCGGTTCGTCCACGCAGGTGTTCACGCTGCTCACCAGCCAGCACCCGCTGGCCAGCGCCATGGGCGCGGGCAGCCTCATCCTGGCGTTGTTCGCGCTCGCCTACCTCGAATCGGGGCTGCGGACGATCCGCAACGGCCACCGCTGGCGGGGCGCGGCCGTCGGCGGCCCCGTGCTGGGCCTGCTGTTCGGCGCCGCGGTGTGGCTGTGCGTGTCGGTGCTGCGCGTGCACGAGCCGTCGCCGGGGTTCGGGGCCGGGTGCGCGGTGGCGGGCGCGGTCGCGGCCGGGCTGGTCGTCGCGGCCGCGCGGCGCCGGGCGTCCACAGTGGTCAGTCGACCATCCGGACGGTGACGTGCGGGCTGTAGCTCTTGCGCCGGCTCCACCCCTGTTCGGCGCAGAGGCTCAGCTGGATGGCGCGGTCGGCGGGCGCCCAGTAGCCGGTGCGGACGAAGTAGCCCTCCATCGTGTTCAACGCGCCGAGGCTCTTGCGCGCCGAGCACATCTCCCAGCCCCACTGTCGCCCGGTCTTTTCGACGCCGTTGCGGCGCACGGAGATCCGCGGGTTCCCGACCGCGCGGATGTCCTCGTCGCCCTCGGTGACGTAGACGACGCCGTCGATCTTGTAGAACCGGTTGTTGTCCAGCAGGGACACCTGCCCGGAGAGGGTGATCCCGACCCGGGCGCCTTCGCCGCCCGTGAGCGTCCAATCGAGACAGAATTCCTGGACCGGGAGTTCCAGCGACTGGGTCATGACGAGTTTCCCCTGTTCTCACTGAGCGTCCCTTCCAGAAGATAGGGATTTTCCGGACGCCGGGAAGGGGTTGGGACGATCTTCACCCGAAGCGGTCCCGGTGTCGGATGCCTTGTCGCGCATGGGTTTTCAGGCGATGGAGTGACGCGGGCACGCCGGGTGACCACCGGGGGTCCGGCCGGGTGGTCTTCGGTGCACGGGTGGTTGTCGGTCACCCTGCGTGAGCGCAAGGTAAAGGAACCATTACCTTTGCTCGGACGTTGGCGTGGGCATGACTGTCATCGAGCTGGGCCGGCGTGATCTGCTCGTCGTGGCGGGGCTGCCGGGGGCGGGCAAGACGACGATGCTCCGGCACGCCGCCGCCGGTCTGCCGGTGCTGGACTCCGACCAGGTGCGGGAGCGGCTCGGTGCGGTGGTTCCGGGGGTGCCGTACCGGTGGTACCGGCCGGTGGTCCACGCGTGGCACCGGCTGCGGATCGTCCGGCGGGCGTTCGGCGAGGACGGGCCGGTCGTGGTCCACGAGCCGTCGACGCGGGCTTCGACCCGGGTGCTGCTCGCGCTGGTCGGGTTCGTGAGCGGGCGGGCGGTGCGGTTGTTGTTCTTGGACGTGCCGGCGGAGGTTGCGCTGGCGGGGCAGGTGAGCCGGGGGCGGGTGGTGCGGGCCCGGTCCTTTGCGCGGCACGTGCGGCGGGTGGGGAAGTGGCGGGAGGAGTTGCTGGGGGAGCGGGTGCCGTGGGGGTGGCGGAGTGTTCAGGTGATTGATCGGGAGCGGGGGGATCGGACTCGGTTGGTGGCTTCGGTGCTGGTGGGGTGTTGATTCACCTACCCGGACGCTCGGCTGCCTCATCGGCCCGGACGCTCGGATGCTCACCGGCCCGGACGCTCGGCTGTTGCTTCACCGGCCCGAACGCTCGATTGTTCAACGGCCGTCACGCCGCGTCAAGGCGGGAAAGCGTGCCTTGACCCGGCGTGACGGCCGCTGAGGCGGCTGCGTATCGGGTCGGCAGGGGGGTGTGGTCGGGGAAGGGGGACTTGTGCTCCTGCCGCGACTTCTTCCGCGGCCTGGTGACTCCGCTCCCCGTGCCTTCGCCGCTTCCGGGCCCCGTTGTCCTGTGCACGCGGCCCTCGCGCCCGCGACTCCGCCGCTCCGCGGCACCCGCCCCCCGCCTCCGGTGACCCGCATCGGCCCGCCGCTCCGTTGGCCCGCGTCGGCCCGCCGCCTCCGGCGAGCCTCGCCGGCCCGCCGCCTCCGGCGAGCCGCACCGGCCCGCCGCCTCCGGCGAGCCGCACCGGCCCGCCGCCTCCGGTGACCCGCACCGGCCCGCCGCCTCCGGTGACCCGCGCCGGCCCGCCGCCTCCGGCGAGCCGCGCCGGCCCGCCGGCTCCAAAGTCACTTCGGCCGTCGCCCGCTCGCTACCGCGATAACCCTCCTTTTGGTCTGGACAACTCGCACATTGGTCCAGACAATCGAGGTCTCTCCCTGACTGGAGGACCCGATGAGGCGTTCCCGACTGTCTGCCACCCTCGCCGCCGTGCTTTTTGTGCTGTCGGGGCTTCTCGCCGTCCCCGCCGCCGCTGCCAACCTTCTTCTCAACCCCGGCTTCGAAGCCGGCTCTCTCTCCGGCTGGACCTGTGCCAACGCCGCCGTTGTCGGCACTCCCGTGCACTCCGGCAGCTATGCCCTCGCCGGTACTCCCGTTGGTGCCGATTACGCCCAGTGCTCGCAGAGCGTGCCCGTTCAGCCCAACACCACCTACACCGTCTCCGCTTGGGTGCGGGGGAACCCCGTCTACCTCGGCATCACCGGTGGTCCGTCGACCTGGTCGGGCAACGTGAGCTACAACCAGCTGCAGCTCACCTTCACCACCGGTAACCAGACCTCCGCCCAGCTCTACCTCCACGGCTGGTACGGCGCCGGTACCTACTACGCCGACGACGTCGTCCTCGATGGGCCCGGTGGGAACACCCCCGGTACCCCCACCTCTCCCGGCGCTCCGCAAGTCACCGCCGTCACCGGCAGCTCCGTCGCCCTGAGCTGGGGCGCGAGTGCCGGGAACGTCACCGGGTACCGGGTCTACGAAGGCAACTCCGTCGTTGCCACTGTCACCGGAACGAGTGCCACCGTCAGTGGGCTTGCCTCCTGCACCACCCACAGTTACTCCGTTGCCGCCTACAACTCGGCCGGGGAGTCGGCCAAGACGGGGACCGTCAGCGCCACCACCACCGGCTGTGTCGACACCGGGCTGCCCAAGCACGCCCTCGTCGGGTACCTGCACGCCAGCTTCGCCAACGGCTCCGGCTACGTGCGGATGGCCGATGTGCCGGCCGCCTGGGACATCATTGATCTTGCCTTCGGGGAACCCACTTCCGTGACCTCCGGCGACATCCGGTTCACCCGGTGCCCGGTGAGCGAATGCCCGAACGTCGAGAGCGACGCCGACTTCGTCGCCGCCATCAAGGCCAAGCAAGCGCAGGGCAAGAAGGTCCTCATCTCCATCGGCGGGCAGAACGGCCAGGTGCAGCTGACGACCACCGCCGCCCGGGACAAGTTCGTCAGCTCCGTCTCCGCCATCATCGACAAGTACGGCCTCAACGGGCTCGACGTCGACTTCGAAGGCCACTCGCTCTCGCTCAACGCCGGGGACACCGACTTCCGGAACCCGACCACGCCCGTCATCGTCAACCTGATCTCCGCGCTCAAGACGCTCAAGGCCAAGTACGGCTCGGGCTTCGTGCTGACGATGGCGCCGGAGACCTTCTTCGTGCAGGTCGGCTACCAGTTCTACGGCGGCTCCGGCGCCGGTGACGCGCGGACCGGCGCCTACCTCCCCGTCATCCACGCGCTGCGGGACTCGCTCACCGTGCTGCACGTCCAGGACTACAACTCCGGCCCGGTCATGGGGCTCGACAACTCCTACCACAACATGGGCGGCGCCGAGTTCCACATCGCCATGACCGACATGCTCAAGGCCGGCTTCACCGTGGCGAACACCGGGCAGTTCTTCCCCGGCCTGCGCCCCGACCAGATCGCCGTCGGGCTGCCCGCCGCCGTCAGTGCCGGCAACGGCTACACCTCGCCCGCCGACGTGCAGACCGCGGTGAACTGCCTGGTCAAGGGCAGTGGCTGCGGCTCGTACACGCTGCGCGGCGGCACGTCACCCGCCCTGCGGGGGCTGATGACGTGGTCGATCAACTGGGACAAGTACTACAACTGGGAGTTCCAGAACAGCCACGAGCCGTTCCTGAACGCCCTTCCCTGACGTCGGCGGTGTGCCCCGCCGCGCGGGTGGGGCACACTGCTGACGTGGCGAAACCGGCGCAGGGCGAGTCCGTGCTCCGCCGTGTCGTGCGCATCTTCGAGACCTTCGGGCCGGACACGCCGGCCTTGCGCGTCACCGACATCGCGCGGCGGGCGGACCTGCCCGTCGCCACCGCGTCGCGGCTGGTCGAGGAGCTGGTCGGGCACGGCTGGCTGCGGCGCGACCCCGACCGGCGGGTCCGCGTCGGCGTCCGGCTCTGGGAGCTCGCGTCCCGCGCCTCGCCGACGCTCGGGCTGCGGGAAGCCGCGATGCCGTTCATGGAGGACCTGCACGCCGTCGTCGGGCACCACACGCAGCTCGCCGTGCTGGAGGACCGGGAGGTGCTGTTCGTCGAGCGGCTCTCGGCGCCCGGTGCGGTCGTCAACGTGACGCGGGTGGCCGGGCGGCTGCCGCTGCACGCCTCCTCGTCCGGGCTCGTGCTGCTCGCCCACGCCCCCGCCGAGCTGCAGGAACAGGTGCTGGCCTGCCCGCTGGAAGCCTTCCGGCGGACGACGCTGACCGACGCGGCGCGGCTGCGGCGGTTCCTCGCCGACGTCCGGCGCACCGGCTACGCGTTCTGCGCCGGCTTCATCGACGAGGAAACCACGGGCATCGCCGTCCCGCTGCGGGGACCGGGCGGTGACGTCGTCGCCGCGCTGTCGGTGATCGTGCCCAACGACCGGAACGCGCGGACGCAGATCCCGGCCCTGCGGGCCGCGGCGCGCGGGATTTCGCGGGCGATGGGGAATTCCTCTCACTGAATGAGAATGCCGTAGTGGCGGGCGGGGCCGCCGATCCATGCTCGGGCTCTCCGCGGGAAAGGACGTTCTCCAGTGCGCACCCAGGTCGTCATCGTCGGCGCCGGCCCGGCCGGGCTGCTGCTGTCCCACCTGCTCGGGCTCGAAGGCATCGACTCGGTGCTGATCGAGCGGCAGACCGCCGAGTACGTCCAGGCGCGCATCCGCGCCGGCATCCTCGAGGCGGGCACGGTCGAACTGCTGCGGGAGGCCGGCCTCGGCGACCGGCTCGACGTCGAGGGCATGGAGCACCGGGGCATCTACCTCCAGTGGCCGGAAAACCGGCACCACATCGACTTCGCCGGCCTCATCGGCCGGTCCGTGACGGTCTACGGGCAGACCGAGGTGACCAAGGACCTGATGGCGGCGCGGGAGAAGGCGGGACGGCCGGCGTACTACTCGGCCACCGACGTCACGCTGCACGACGTCACCGGACGGCCGTCGGTGTCCTTCGTGGACTCCGACGGGGTGGCGCGGACGGTCGACGCGGACGCCGTCGTCGGCTGCGACGGCTTCCACGGGCCGAGCCGCGGGTCGATCCCCGCCCCGCAGGTCCGGGAGCGGGCCTACCCGTTCGCGTGGCTGGGGGTGCTGGCCGACGTCGCGCCGTCGACGGACGAGCTGATCTACGCCTGGCACCCGGACGGGTTCGCGATGCACAGCATGCGTTCGCCGCGGGTGAGCCGGTTCTACCTGCAGGTGACGCCGGACGAGGACATCGCGCGGTGGAGCGACGACCGGATCTGGACGGCGCTGTCCGAGCGGCTCGGCGTCCCGGGGTGGACGCTGGAGACGGGGACGATCACCGAGAAGAGCGTCCTCCCGATGCGCAGCTTCGTGACCACCCCGATGCGGCACGGGAACCTCTACCTGGCCGGCGACGCGGCCCACATCGTGCCGCCGACGGGGGCGAAGGGGTTGAACCTGGCGGTGGCGGACGTCGCGCTGCTGGCCCGGGCGCTGACGGCGTCGTTCCGCGGCGACGACCGGCTCGTGGACGCCTACTCGGAGACGGCGCTGCGCCGGGTCTGGCGCTGCACGCACTTCTCGTGGTGGATGACGTCCATGCTGCACCGCCACGGCGACGACTTCGACGCCCAGCTCCAGCTGTCCCAGCTCCACCGCACGGTGACGTCGGCGGCCGCGAAGACCGAGCTGGCCGAGAACTACGCCGGACTCCCGCTGTCGTGAGTGTCTAACCCGCCTTACCGCTCACGACCCGCGGCAGCCGGACGGTGAACGTCGACCCGGTGTCCACTTCGGACTCCGCCGTGACCGTCCCGTCGTGGGCCTGCACCAGGTGGCGCACGATGGCGAGGCCGAGCCCGCTGCCGCCGGTCTGGCGGCTGCGGGACTTCTCGGCCCGCCAGAACCGGTCGAACACGTGCGGCAGGTCCTCGGCGGCGATGCCGGTCCCGGTGTCCGCCACGGCGAGCGTCACCTCGTCCACAGTGGACGATACGCGGATCGTCACCCGGCCGCCGGATGGCGTGTGCCGGATCGCGTTCGTCACCAGGTTGCCCACGACCTGGCGGAGCCGGACCGGGTCGGCCGCCAGCGTGCAGTCGCCGGTGGCGGACACGGTGAGGGTGACCCCGGCCGCGGCGGCGCGGTCGGCGTGCGCGGCGGCGACGTGGCCGGCCAGCTCCGCCGCGTCTAGGGGCTCGGGGTGCAGGCGCAGCTGCCCGGCGTCGGCCGCCGCGAGGTCCTGCAGGTCGTCGACGATGTGCTGCAGCAGCACGGTTTCTTCGAGCAGCGACGCGGACAGGGCCCGGTCGAACGGCAGGTGCCCGTCTTCGGCGGCCTCCAGCCGCCCGCGGATGACGTTGAGCGGGTTGCGCAGCTCGTGGGCGATGTCGCTGACCATCGCCTTGCGCTGCTCCTCGATGCGTTCGCGGCGCGCCGTGAGGTCGTTGAACGCGGCGGCGAGGTAGCCGATCTCGTCGCGGGACCGCACCGGGGCCGGCCGGTCCTGCTGCGCGGCCTCGGTCAGCGCGCGCAGCGGGCGGGACAGCCGCCGCGCGACGAGCGCGGTGAGCGCGACGGCCAGCACCAGCACGCCGCCGGTCACCGCGAGGATCCGGGTGAGGTTCTCCTTCGACAGCGTGAACGTCGGCAGCGGCGACCCGCCCGGGCCGAGCGTGAACAGCAGCGCCGGCGGCGCGACGTACGGCGTGAGCTGATCGCGCCGGGCCGAGTCGAGGCAGCCCTGGGTGGGCCGCTGGTCGGGGACGTCGCGAGCCTGCAGGTCGAGGTCCAGTTTCACCTCTCCGCCGCCCTGGTTCTGCAGGCAGCGGTTGACGGCCTCGTTCAGGCTCGTGAGCGCGGCCTGCTCGGTCGGGGTGGGGAAGGCCAGCTCGAACAGCCCGCACTTGGCCGCGTAGTAGCGGGCGGACAGCGGGTCGAGCCCGGCCAGCTGCGGCCGCCCGCTCGGTGAGTCCTGCACCTGGCCGGGGAGGCCGAGCGAGGCGAGGCAGGCGGTGGCCTTCCTGGCCAGCGCGCTCAGTTCCTCGCGTTCGGACGGCGGCAGCTTGAACGGGCCGACCGCGCGCGGGTCGATGCCGCTCGTCCCGGCCTGGGGCAGCAGCACCGGGTCGACGTGCAGCGGGTCGACCGACGCGGTCGCCTTGACCGGCAGGGTGACCGGCGCGCCACCGGAGTCGCCGAGGACGTGCCGGTCGAGGGTGGTCAGCACGACCCGGCGGCCGGTCTGCTCCGACAGCGCGCGCAGCCGGGGCCCGACCTGGTCCCAGGTGTGGTTCACCGCGGCGAAGCCGAGCAGCTCGGTGTAGATCGTCGCGTCGCCGGAGAGCGCCTGGCCCTGCTCCTGCTGGATCGCGCGGGTGGTCGTCTGCACGGCGAGCCACGCGGTCGCCGCGATGGAGGCGAGCGCGATGAGCAGCGAGACGGCGGTGAGCCGGACGACGAGACTGCGCCGCCTCGGGAAGCTACGTGTCATCTTCCGCCGTCAGCTTGTAGCCCACGCCGAAGACGGTCCGCAGGTAGACCGGCTTCTGCGGGTCCGGTTCGAGCTTCTTGCGCAGGTTGAGCACGTGGACGTCGATGATCCGGGTGCTGACGAACCGGTCGTCGCCGCGGGTCAGTTCGAGCAGCTGGCGGCGGGTGAACACCCGGCCGGGCTGCCGGATCATCACCTCCAGGAGCTGGAACTCGCCGGGTGTGGTGTCCACCGGGCGGCCGCCGACCGACACCTCGTGCCGCACCGGGTCGAGCCGCAGCCCGCCGGCGCGCAACGCGGTGTCGGGTGGCCCGCCGCGCCCGGCGGTCCGCCGCAGCAGCGTCCGGACCCGGGCCATCAGCTCGCGCGGGCTGTACGGCTTGGTCAGGTAGTCGTCCGCGCCGAGGTCGAGGCCGAGCAGCAGGTCGTCCTCGGTGGCCCGCGCGGTGAGCATGAGCACCGCGACGTCGGACTCCCGCCGCAGGATCCGGCAGACGTCGAGGCCGTCGACCTTCGGCATCATCACGTCGAGGACCAGCAGGTCGGGCCGGTCGCGCCGGGCCTCGTCGAGCGCCGCCCGGCCGTCCGGGGCCAGCACCACGGTGTGGCCTTCGCTTTCGAGGTAGAGCCGGAGGACCTCGGCCTGCTTCTCGTCGTCCTCGGCGACCAGTACACGTGCGCACACGGCGTCGAGGGTAGGCGTCTTGACACCGCGGCCACCGCATCCTGACCGGATCTTCATACGTTGCGGGCACGAGCCAGGTCTTTGTCAAAGTGTTGACCGCGGCCGCGGTGGCGGCGAAGGTCGGACCAGCGGGAGCTTCGACGAGGAGGACACCGGTGCGGGCGAGACTCATGGCGGCGATGGTCGCGACGGCGGTGTTCGGGGCGCCCGCGGTCGCTTCGGCGGCTCCGACAACGATGTCACCGCTTGTCGGGGACCCGGCGGCGTACGTGGACCCGCTGATCGGGACCGGCCGGGGTGGCAGCTCGGTCGGCGAGATCAACAACTTCCCCGGGCCGGCGGCGCCGTTCGGGATGATGCAGTTCTCACCGGACACGCAGGGCGCGTACGCCGGCTACCAGTACCACTCCGACCGGATCCGGGGCTTCAGCCTCGACCACGCCTCGGTTGGCTGCAACGCCTTCGGCGACGTGCCGATCCTGCCGGTCACCGGCGACATCGGCAGCGCGCCCTGGGACCGCACCGAGCGCTTCGCCCACGACGGCGAGCAGGCCGAGCCGGGTTACTACGCTGTGACGCTCGCCGACTCGAACGTCCGGGCCGAGCTGACCGCGACGACCCGCACCGGGCTAGCCACCTTCGCCTACCCGGCGGGCTCGACGCCACAGGTGCTGGTCAAGGGCGGGGCGAGCCTGGCGGGGAACTCGGCGGCCACGCTGCGCATCACCGGGGACCGCGAGGTCAGCGGTTCGGCCACCACCGGCAACTTCTGCGGCAAGGGCAACAAGTACACCGTCCACTACGCCATCACGTTCGACCAGCCCTTCACCGCGCACGGCACCTGGGACGGCTCGTCGGTCAAGCCGGGCTCCGACAATGTCGACTCGCCGCGGGCGGGTGCGTACCTGACGTTCGGTTCGCCGACCGTGCACGCCAAGGTGTCGATGTCCTACGTGGGCGTCGACGGTGCGAAGGCCAACATGGCCGCCGAGGTGCCGGGCTGGGACTTCGGCGCGGTCCGGAAGTCCACTCGCGACAGGTGGACGCAGGCGCTGGGCAAGATCCGCGTCGCGGGCAAGGACACCGCGCAGCTCAAGACGTTCTACACCGCGCTCTACCACTCGCTGATGCACCCGAACACCTTCGACGACGCCGACGGGCGATACATCGGCTTCGACGACCAGGTCCGGACGCTGCCGAAGGGGCGGCACCAGTACGCGAACTTCTCCGACTGGGACACCTACCGCTCGCTCGCGCCGCTGCACGCCATGCTGTTCCCGAAGGAAGCAAGCGACATGGCGCAGTCGCTGACCAACGACGCCGTGCAGGGCGGCTGGTGGCCGCGCTGGCCGATGGCGAACGGCTACACCGGCCAGATGACCGGTGACAGCTCGGTCGCGCTCATCTCGAACCTGTACGCCTTCGGCGCCCGCGACTTCGACGTCAAGACCGCGCTGCAGTACCTGGTCAAGGGAGCCACCTCGGTCGACCACACGCCGGGTGCGTACCAGGAGCGGCGGGGAATCGAAGACTACGTCGCCCGCGGGTACCTGCCGAACAACGACGCCGCCCGCGGCGACCACGCCCGCGTCGGGGCCTCGATCACCCTGGAATGGGCGATCGACGACTTCGCCATCGCGCAGTTCGCGCAGGGCATCGGCGACCGCGACGTCGCCCGCGAGTTCACGAAACGCGGCCAGAACTGGCAGCACATCTTCAACCCGCTGACCGGCTACCTGCAGCCGCGCGGGCAGGACGGCCGGTTCCCGGACGGCCCGGCCTACGTCCCGCCGCCGCCCGGGCAGTTCGGCCAGGACGGCTTCGACGAGGGCAACGCCGCCCAGTACACCTGGCTGGTCCCGCAGGACCCGGCCGGCCTGGTGACGGCGATGGGCGGCCCGGCCGCGGTTTCGCAGCGGCTGGACACCTTCTTCCAGAAGCTGAACGTCGGCCCGAACGAGCCGTACATGTGGGCGGGCAACGAGCCCGACTTCGGCGTTCCGTGGCTGTACAACCACGTCGGGCAGCCGTGGAAGACGCAGCAGGTCGTCCGCGAAATCGCGACGACGCTGTTCAGCGCCACCCCGGACGGCGAGCCGGGCAACGACGACCTCGGCGCGCAGTCGTCGTGGTACGTCTGGGCCGCGCTCGGCATCTACCCGGCCACGCCGGGGACGCCGGACCTGGTGGTGCACAGCCCGCTGTTCGAGCGCGCGGTGCTGTCGCTGCCGAACGGGCGGACGATCGACATCCACGCGCCCGCCGCCCCGGCGACGTACGTCCACGACCTGGCGCTGAACGGCCGGCACTGGGACCGGACGTCCCTGCCCGCGAACACCGCGCGCGACGGCGCCCGGCTCGACTTCTCGCTCGCGTCCACTCCGGACAAGCGGTGGGCGGCCGGCTCGACCCCACCGTCCTACCGCGACGCTGAGCAGCCGTTCCTGGCGTCGGTGGCCAACCAGGTCGTCGTCGAGCCGGGGAGCACCGGCGAGGTCACGGTCGGCGGGCAGCGGCTCGGCGGTCACGACCGCGTGCTGGACGTCGGCACGCGGGCGCCGTCCGGGATCACGGTGACCGGGCCACGGCAGCTCCGGCTCGACGACCGCACCGGCAGCGGCACCGCGAAGCTGACGGTGGCGGTGGCCGCCGGGACGCCCGAGGGCTACTACGCGGTGCCGGTGACCGTCCGCGGTGGCGGTACGACGGTGACGTCCTCGGTGATCGTGCTGGCCGCGCCGAAGAACGGCCTCGCGGCGGCGTACTCGGACGTCGGCATCTCCGACGACGGTGACGCCGGCTCGGCCGACATCGACGGCGCCGGGAACAGTCTGTCCCGGCAGGCGCTGGCCGCGGCCGGGCTCATCGGCGGCCAGCCCGCCTCGGCGGTGGGCACGACGTTCACGTGGCCCGCGGCGCCGGCGGGCCGGCCGGACAACGTCGTCCCGGCCGGGCAGACGATCCGGGTGTCCGGGACGCGGCTGACGTTCGTCGGGACGGCATCGAACGGCGACCACCGCGCCTCGGCGACGGTCACCTTCACCGACGGCACGACGGGCCAGGCGGACCTGTCGTTCGGCGACTGGGTCTTCCCGGGTGGCGGCACGGACCCGGTGTTCGGCAACACGCTCGTCGCGCGCACGGACCACCGCAACCAGCCCGGGGGCCCGGGCGGCGGGGCGTCGGTGTACGCGACCGCGCCGTTCGACGCCCCGGCCGGGAAGCGAATCGCGTCCGTGACCCTCCCGGCGGAGGCGGACCTGCACGTGTTCGCGATCGGCTCGGCCGGGTGAGCGGCCCACGCAGGTCTTGATCGGGCTCGGCGTCCGGCGGGCCCGGTCCTGCCGGGTGGCTGCGGTCTCCGACGAAACGAACCGGGCCGGGAGCGGATCGCTCCCGGCCCGATCGCCGTCAGGTCAAGCTCGAACAAGGTCTCGCATCGGGATCCTTCGCCCCCTGTGGCACCCAGCGCACGTTCGCGAACGAAGCCTGGAACGTGCCGTCGGTGTACACCAGGAACGGCGTGTTGATGTGCTCGAAGTCCAGCCCGTTGTCGAAGCAGGACACCGGGATCTTCACCGTCGTCTTCGGGCCGCCCGCCAGGTCGGTGAACAGCTTCGTCGCGTTCACCTCGCTGAAGCACGGGTAGACGCAGTGCATGCTGATCACCGTCCGGTTGGCCGGTGCCTGCTGGACGATCGTGTCGAACTCCAGGGCCGCGTTGGCGTTCAGGTAGCCCCGCAGGTCGTTCGTGCCCGCCGTGTTCTGCATGTAGAGCTGGGCCGCGCCGGCGCCCGTCCAGGTCGCCTTCAGGCCGTCACCCTGGACGTTGACGTCCGTGGGGACCGTGTTGATCTCGGTGTGCGCCGCCGTGCCGTCCGGGCCGATCACCGTGCCGCCCCAGTTCTCCGCCGAGCCGATCTGGCTGGTGTACGGCGGCACGTCGGTGCGGTCGTAGATCGACAAGTCCTCGGTCGCGGTCCCGCCGCCGCCGGTCGCCCCGCAGGACGCCGGGCCGGACGTCTCGTCCAGCGGACCGACCGTGGCGCGCTGGCCGCTCTTCAGGCCGTAGCCGAGCTTGAACAGCGGGTCGTAGTCCGGTGACCACGGGTTGAGCGGCGACTGGCACGCGCTCTTCGGCCACGAGTACGACAGCGTGCCCTGGTAGCCGGTGCCGTCCTTGCCCTTGACCAGCATGTCCGCGACGCCGCCGCCCTCGGTGCCCGGCAGCCACGCGGCCACGAACGCGTCGGAGCGGTTGATCTCCTTGTTCATGTACAGCGGGCGGCCGCCGACGTACACCGTGACGACCGGGGTGCCCTTGCCGCTGACCTTGTCCAGCACGGCCAGGTCCTCGGGGTAGAGCCGCGCCGCTTCGAGCGACTTGCGGGTCAGGTCGCCGACACCTTCCGCGTACGGCGTCTCGCCGATGACCGCGATGACCGCGTCGAAGCCCTTCGGGTCGACGTTGCCGGTGGCGTCGAAGGTGACGTTGGCGTCGCCCAGGTCCTGCTTGATGCCGGTCAGGATCGACGTGGCGTTGGGGAAGTCGGCGTTGGTGTTGCCGGTGCCCTGCCAGCTGAGCGTCCAGCCGCCGGTCTGGTTCGCGATGTTGTCGGCGCTCTTGCCGACGACCAGGACCTTCGACGACGGCTTCAGCGGCAGCACGTTGCCGTTGTTCTTCAGCAGCGTCTGCGACTCGCGGACGGCGTCACGCGCCAGCCAGTTGTCCTTCAGCGCCTCGTCGGAGTTGGCGTAGGAGCGGTCGGACGGCTTCTGCGACTCGAACAGGCCGTCGCGCAGCTTGACGCGCAGGATGCGGGTGACGGCGTCGTCGATCCGGGACATCGGGATCTGGCCGCTCTGCACCTGGGCGACGGTGTTGGTGATGAACGCCTTCCAGTCGTTCGGCACCATCACGATGTCGATGCCGGCGTTGATCGCCTGCGGGCACGACGAGTTCGTGCAGCCGGTGACCTGGCCGATGCCGTTCCAGTCGGACACGACCAGGCCGTCGAAGCCGATCTTGCCCTTGAGGATCTGGTTCAGCGCCTTGTCGCTGCCGTGCAGCTTGCCCTCGTTGATGCCGAGGTCGGCGTTGGTCCAGCTGTTGAACGACACCATCACGGTCTGCGAGCCGGCGGCGAGCGCGCCGTAGTAGCCCTGGCCGTGGATGTTGATCATGTCCGCTTCGGACGAGGGGTTGACGCCCTGGTCCTGGCCCTTGAGGGTGCCGCCGTCGCCGATGAAGTGCTTGGCGGTGGCGATCACGCCGTTGTAGCCGATGCGCTTGGTCGCGCCGTCCTGGAGGCCGTTGATGGCTTCGAAGCCGTAGGAGCGCGTGATGCGCGGGTCCTCGGAGAAGCCTTCGTAGGTGCGGCCCCAGCGGTCGTCCTGGACGACGGCGAGGGTGGGCGAGAAGGCCCAGTCCTGGCCGGTGGCGCGGATCTGCCGGGCGGTGGCGCCGGCGACGTCGCGGACCAGGCACGGGTCGTGCGCGGCGCCGAGGCCGATGTTGTGCGGGAAGACGGTGGCGCCGTAGACGTTGTTGTTGCCGTGCACGGCGTCGATGCCCCAGATGACCGGGATCTTCGTGCGGCTGGTCTTGGAGGCGTTCCAGAAGGAGTCGGCGAGGTTCAGCCAGTCCTGCTGGGTGGCGTACTTCTTCCCGCCTGGCCACGAGCCGCCGCCGTTGAGGACCGAGCCGATGGCGTACTGGCGGACCTCGTCGGGGGTGATCGCGGCGATCTCGGGCTGCGTCATCTGCCCGACCTTTTCCTCCAGGGTCATGCCCTTGAGGATTTCGGCGATCCGCTGCTCGTCGCCGGCCTTGCCCTTCAGCCTGCTGTCGACCTTCGGCCAGTCCGCGAGGGTCGGCAGGCTCTTCTCGATCCGGGCGCAGCCGTCCTTGTCCTTGGCGGGCTGGCCGATGACGGGCTGCGGCGTTTCCGCTTGCGCGGGGATGGCCTGTGCTGCGGCACCCAGCAAGCTGAGGCTCATCAGCGTGACGAGCGAACTTCGGCGCGCACGTGACCACGCGCGGGATCTTCTGGCCATGGTCTGGTCCATTCTGCGATGAACGGCGGACCGGCCGATCCTCACCGGGTGAAGGGGACGGCGTCAATAGGTTTCGAGCTAGTTATTTCTCGACATAAAATAAGAGTCGTCCGGCGAGCGGGTGACGCGCACTTCTGTCTAGCTCGTCCCGCTGAGCTGGGCAAGGGTGCTTGCGGGCAAGAGTCTTGCCCTTCGGGACGCGGCCTCAGCTCGGCACCGAACCCGGCAGCTCCTCGAAGATCAGCCACGTCCGCGTCGACCGCACGCCCTCCAACGCCTGCAGCCGCTCCAGCACCACGTCACGCAGGGTCTGGTTGTCCGGCGTCCGGACCAGCAGGAGGATGTCGAAGTCGCCGCCGACCAGGGCCACGTGGTCGACGTACGGGATCTCGTGCAGGTCCGTCGCCATCGTGCGCCAGGACGTCTGCTCCACCGTCACCATGATGTACGCCGACGTGCCCAGGCCGGCCCGCCGGGGATCGATCCGGGCGCCGAAGCCCGTGATCACGCCCTCCGCCAGCAAGCGCTCCAGCCGCGCGTACGCGTTCGTCCGTGAGATGTGCAGGCGCTCCGCCAAGGCGCGCACCGCCAGGCGGCCGTCCGCCGACAGCTCCGCCAGCATCGCCCGGTCGAGGTCGTCCAGGGCCGGGACCGTTCGTCCCGGTAGACCCCCGTGCGCCAGGACACCTGTGGACGTTTGGCCCGGCCGAACCGTCGTTGGAGACCGTTTGTCGCTCATTTCCGCCAACCCTTGAACACAACACCGCCGCGAACCACCATTTCAGCATCATATGTCTGGGAGAGGTGGTGCGCGCCATGGCTGCGGAAACCCTGCTGCCGTCCGCTGCCCCGGTGCGGTTCGTCACCGAGGACGGGAGCCGTGCCGGACAGGACGGCGGGTACGGCGAACCCTCGGCCGAACGGCTCAAGGAGGCCTACCGGCTGATGGTCCTGGGCCGCCGGTTCGACGTGCAGGCGACCGCGCTCACCAAGCAGGGCCGCCTCGCCGTCTACCCCTCCAGCGCCGGCCAGGAGGCGTGCCAGGTCGCCGCCGCGCTCGCCCTGGAAGCCCGGGACTGGCTCTTCCCGACCTACCGCGACTCCGTCGCCCTCGTGGCCCGGGGCCTGAAGCCCGGCGAAGTGCTGACGCTCCTTCGCGGCGACGCGCACTGCGGCTACAACCCGGTCGAGACGCGCGTTGCCCCTCAGTGCACTCCGCTCGCGACGCAGACCCTGCACGCCGCCGGGCTGGCGCACGCCATGCAGCGACGCGGCGAAGACGCCGTCGCGCTCGCCCTCATCGGCGACGGCGCCACCAGCGAGGGCGACTTCCACGAAGCGCTGAACTTCGCGGCCGTCTTCAAGGCGCCCGTCGTGTTCTTCGTGCAGAACAACCGCTTCGCCATCTCGGTGCCCTTCGAGAAGCAGAGCGCCGCGGAAGCGCTGGCGTACAAGGGCATCGGCTACGGCATGCGCTCCGAGCAGGTCGACGGCAACGACGCCGTGGCCGTCCTGGCCGTCCTCGACGACGCGGTGAAGCACGCCCGCGAGGGCAAGGGTCCGGTGCTCGTCGAGGCCCACACCTACCGCATCGACGCCCACACCAACGCCGACGACGCCACCCGCTACCGCGACGCCGCCGAAGTCGCGAAGTGGCGCGAAGCCGACCCGCTCAAGCGGCTCGAAACCCACCTGAAGAACGAAAACCTGCTGCAGGACACCGAAATCGAGCGGTTCGCGGCCGACGCCGAGGTGTTCGCCCGGTCCGTTCGCGACACCCTGAACGCCGAGCCCGAGCTCGATCCGCTGTCGCTGTTCGACCACGTCTACGCGCAGCCGACCCGCCAGCTCGAAGCCCAGCGCGCCACCCTCGAAGCCGAACTGGAGGCCTGATGACGACCACCATGGCGCAGGCGCTCAACGCGGCCCTGCGGGACGCCCTCAAGGACGACGACCGCGTCCTCGTGTTCGGCGAGGACGTCGGCACCCTCGGCGGCGTCTTCCGGGTCACCGACGGCATCACCGCCGACTTCGGCGAGGACCGCTGCTTCGACACCCCGCTCGCCGAATCCGGGATCGTCGGGTTCGCCGTCGGGATGGCGATGGGCGGGTTCCGGCCGGTCGTGGAGATGCAGTTCGACGCCTTCGCCTACCCGGCGTTCGAGCAGATCACCTCGCACGTGGCGAAGCTGCGCAACCGCACGCGCGGCGCGTTGTCGCTGCCGATGGTCATCCGCGTGCCCTACGCCGGCGGCATCGGCGGCGTCGAGCACCACTGCGACTCCAGCGAGGCCTACTACACGCACACGCCGGGCCTGCGCGTCGTCACCCCGGGCACCGCGCAGGACGCCTACGACCTGCTGCGTGACGCCATCGAGTCGCCGGACCCGGTGATCTTCCTCGAGCCGAAGTGCCGGTACTGGGCCGGCGAAGAGGTCACCTTCACCCGCTCCGGCCCCGGCATGGACCAGGCCGTCGTCCGGCGGCACGGCAAGGACGTCACCCTCATCGCGTACGGCCCGATGGTCGCCACCGCGCTGGAAACCGCGGACGCGGCGAAGGCCGAAGGCTGGGACGTCGAGGTCGTCGACCTGCGTTCGCTGGCGCCGTTCGACGACGAGACCGTCACGGCTTCGGTGCGCCGCACCGGGCGGGCCGTGGTGGTGCACGAGGCCGCCGGCTTCGGCGGGTACGGCGCGGAGGTCGTCGCGCGCGTCACCGAGCAGTGCTTCCACCAGCTCCACGCGCCCGTCCTGCGGGTCACCGGGCTCGACATCCCGTACCCGGCGCCGAAGCTCGAGCGGCACATGCTGCCCGACGTCGACCGGATCCTCGACACGATCGCGCGCCTGCAGTGGGCCGACACGCCGGTGGTGGCCGGTGCCTGACTTCCTGCTGCCGGACCTCGGCGAAGGCCTGACCGAGGCGGCGATCGTGGACTGGCGGGTCAAGGTCGGCGACACCGTCGACGTCGACCAGGTCGTCGTCGAGGTGGAGACGGCGAAGGCGGCGGTCGAGGTGCCGGTGCCGTTCGCCGGCGTGGTGTCCGCGCTGCACGGCGAGCCGGGGCAGCTGCTGCCGGTCGGTGCGCCGCTGCTGAGCGTCGGCGGGTTCGCCGAGCCCGGTGTCACGACGTCTTCCGGCAGCGGGAACGTCCTCATCGGCTACGGCACCGCGCCGGCGACCCGGCGCAAGCGGGCCCGGCGTCCGGTGAGCGTTGCCGCGCCCACGCGGCCGAAGCAGCCCGGCGTGATCTCGCCGTTCGTCCGGAAACTGGCCGCGGACAACGGGGTCGACCTCGCGAAGCTCACCCCGAGCGGGCCGGACGGCATCATCCGCCGCGCCGACGTCGAAGCGGCGCTGAAGAAGACCGATGGCCGCAGGATCCCGCTGACCGGCGTGCGCAAGGCCGTCGCGGACAAGCTCACGACGTCCCGGCGCGAGATCCCCGAGGCCACCGTCTGGGTGGACGTCGACGCGACCGAGCTCGTCGCCGCGCGGGCCGCGCTGAACGCCAAGTCGGACCGGCCGGTCAGCCTGCTCGGGCTGATCGCGCGGTTCGCCGTGGCGGGGCTGAAGAAGTACCCGGAGCTGAACTCGCGCGTCGAGGGCGACGAGATCGTGCTGCTGGACGAGATCCACCTCGGGTTCGCCGCGCAGACCGACCGCGGCCTGGTGGTGCCGGTCGTGCGGAACGCCGGAGCGCTGTCCACGCGGGACCTGTCGGCGGCGATCGGCGACCGCGCCCGCACCGCGCGGGAGGGCAAGCTCGCGCCCGCGGACCTCACCGGCGGCACCTTCACCGTCAACAACTACGGCGTCTTCGGCGTCGACGGCTCGGCCGCGATCATCAACCACCCCGAGGCGGCCATCCTCGGCATCGGCCGGATCATCGACCGGCCGTGGGTGGTCGACGGGGCACTGGTGGCCCGGAAGATCTGCGAGCTGACGCTGGCGTTCGACCACCGCGTCTGCGACGGCGGCACGGCGGGCGGGTTCCTGCGGTTCGTCGCCGACTGCGTGGAGTCGCCGGTCACCGCCCTCGGGGACCTCTGACGACTCACCGGCCGCGTTGGCCGGTGGTGACGGTGGCGGCACTTAAAGTGGTTGCGTGACGACACCGGCCCAGCACGACCGCGACCTGGCGGAGGGGCGCGTCGCCCGGCTCAAGCAGGACCTGCGGGACGGGCTCGCGACCCCGCCCGGCGACGTCGACGCGATGGACGAGCTCGTCGCGACGGCACACCGGCTGCTCGACGCCGAGGTGGCGTTCGACGAGGCCCGGCGGCGGCTCGCCGACGCCGAGCTCGAGTCCCGGCACGCGGCGACGCAGCGCGCGGTCGTCTGGTTCGCGGTCGCGCCCGTGCTGGCGCCGCTGGTCGCCGCGGCGCTGGTGCTGTTCGAGGTGCTGTCCCCGGTGTGGCTGCTGTTGCTGGTGCCGTTGTTCGGCGCGGGGCTGCGGATCGGCTTCGCCCCGGTCCGCCGGACCGCGGCGGTGATCCGCGAGCGCACGCGGGCGGCGTGGGCGGGCAGCGGCACGGCGGTGGCGCTGGTGCTCGCGCTGATCCCGTGGTCAGGGGAGCTGGTCTGCACGGTCCTGGCGGCGCTGGGCGCCGCGGGCACGATCGCGCTGCTGTGGCGGGAAAGCCGGACGCCGTGAGCCACGGTTACGCGACCTACGGCGACGACCCCGAGTTCACGCAGGAGTACGAAGTCCCCCCGGACGGCGTCGATTCGACGCGCCGCGACCTCGAGGAGCTGTTCGCGGCGGTCGACGGGCTGCGCGCGGCCGACGACCGCTTGGAGCAGGACGTCGCCGACCTGACCGAGCGGCTCGAAACCGGTGGCCCGGCGGCCCAGGAGGACCGGCTCGACCTGCTCGGCAGGCGACTGGACCGGCTGCAGCAGCAGGTACAGGCCCTGGAGCGCGCGGTCCGCGTGTCCGACGGCGTCCCGCAGGTGAACCTCGACGACGTCGGCCCGGAGACGCGCGCGCTCGCGGCGGAGGCGGCGCGGTGGGACGACCTGCACAAGGAGCTGGTCACGAAGGAGCAGCGGGCCAGGTACGCGGACGAGATCGCGCACCTCGACTCGGTGCGATCGGCGCTGTCCCGGTGCGATGCCGACCTGCTCGAGGTGGTGCGCGTCCTGGCCTCGACGGACCGGGGAGCCAGGGCGCGTGGGGACGCGGAGTCGTCGTTGCGGGCGTTGTCGACGCGGCGCCGGACGTTGCTGGACGAGGAGATCCCGGCGGCCGCTGCGGCGGCGGAGCAGGCCCGGCTGGCTTTGCGCGAGGCGGACGCGGTCGAGGCGCGGGTGGTGCCGCAGCTGGAGCGGGCCGAGCGCGCGTGGCACGACCTGCAGGTGCGGCTGCGGACCCGGATCACGGACGCGCTGGGGTCGAACGCGCTGCTGCCGACGTGGTTCGGGCACGCGCTGGGGGTGGCGCCCCCGGCCGGCACGTCGGGTGACACGTGGATCCGGACGGCGGCGTCGGTGCTGGCGTACCGGGTGACGTTCGGGGTGGTCGATCCGGCCCTGCCGCTGGGGCCGCCGGCTCTGGAGGGCGCGGATACGACGGAGCGGCGGTGGACCTGGCGGGCCCGGCTGGAGTCGGATTTGGACGACCTCGCGTTGTAGGCGACCTCGGTCTGGTGGCCCGCCACCCCGAAGTTCGATTGTCACTACGGCCGGTGGTACCGCGTCAAGGCGGGAAAGCGTGCCTTGACCCGGCACCACCGGCCGTGTGGGGGCTTCGGATCGGGGTGGGGGAGGTCTGGG